>JAVBRY010000225.1:0-38169 GCA_031547505.1 Candidatus Gastranaerophilaceae bacterium
GGTGGAGAAAATGACAGTATTAGCGCAGAATGAGGGTTTAGTTACACAGGTTATCGGTCCGGTTATCGACGTAGAATTTCAAAGCGGCATGCTTCCTGAAATTTATGATGCATTAGAGATTTATAATGACGACGGCTCAAAGATTGTTGCGGAAGTGCAGCAGTTGTTGGGTGAAAATAAAGTCCGTTCGGTTGCGATGTCTTCCACAGACGGCCTAAAAAGAGGTATGAAAGTTCTTAATACCGCTAGCCCGATAGAAATCCCTGTCGGCAAAGCTATCTTGGGCAGAATCATGAACGTTCTCGGTGAGCCTGTTGATGAGATGGGTGAATTGAACGCAGAAGCTAAACTGCCTATTCATAGACCTTCACCGAAGTTAACAGAACAAAATACTAATATCGAAATTTTGGAAACAGGTATTAAAGCTATCGACCTTCTCCAACCATATCAAAAAGGCGGAAAAATCGGTCTTTTCGGTGGTGCAGGTGTAGGTAAAACAGTATTGATTATGGAACTTATTCACAACATCGCACAAGAACACGCAGGTGTATCTGTATTTGGCGGTGTAGGAGAAAGAACCCGTGAAGGTAACGACCTTTGGAACGAAATGAAAGAGTCAGGCGTTATCGACAAAGTTGCACTTATTTATGGTCAAATGAACGAGCCCCCTGGTGCAAGGATGAGGGTTGGACTTTCAGCATTAACAGCTGCTGAATATTATAGAGATTTTTCAAAACAAGACGTACTCTTGTTTGTAGATAACATTTTCCGTTTCGTACAAGCGGGTTCTGAGGTATCTGCGCTTTTAGGCCGTATGCCTTCAGCAGTAGGTTATCAGCCGACACTGTCTACAGAAATGGGTGAATTACAAGAGCGTATTACATCTACAAAAGACGGTTCAATCACATCCGTTCAGGCGATTTATGTACCGGCAGATGACTTGACTGACCCGGCTCCTGCTACAACATTCTCCCACTTGGATGCTTCGACAGTATTGTCTAGACAAATCGCATCTTTGGGTATTTATCCTGCTGTTGACCCGCTTGGCTCTAACAGCCGTGTATTAGATCCCGTGATTATCGGTGAAGAGCATTATGGTACAGCAAGAAAAGTTCTTGAAGTTCTTCAAAAATACAAAGATTTGCAAGATATCATTGCAATTCTAGGTATGGACGAACTTTCTGAAGAAGACAAAGAAACAGTTAACAGAGCAAGAAAAATCCAAAGATTCTTGTCTCAGCCGTTCTTCGTTGCTGAACAGTTCTCGGGCATTGCAGGTAAATATGTAAAACTCGAAGACTCTATTAAAGGCTTCAAAGAAATCCTTGAAGGCAAACACGACAGCCTGCCGGAACAAGCGTTCTACATGGTTGGAACAATCGAAGAAGCTGTCAAAAAAGCTGAAGAGATGAAGTAAACAATAATAAATAAACTGTCATCCCGAACTTGATTCGGGATCTGCACCAACTGTGCAACCCGCTTTAGGTTTTTGGATGACGTAAAACTTAAACATACAGATGCTGCAACCGGGTTGGCGCCGCAAACAAGTTCAGCATGACAATTGGTATAAGGCTAAGATATGTCAGATAAAAAAATCAATTTAAAAATAATAACCCACGAAAAAGAAGTCTTTAACGAAGATGTCGATGCGGTGTATTCAAAAGGCGTAGATGGTGAGTTCGGTATTTTGCCCGACCACATTCCTTTTATGAGTGCACTTGATATCGGGGTTACTAAAATTGAAAAAGATCACAATTTCGATTATATAACCACAATGGGCGGCATTTTTCAGTTCAAAGACAATCAGGCATTGATTCTTACTGATTTGGCCGAAAAAGGCTGTGACGTTGATGTTGCCAGAGCAAAAGCTGCAAAATCAAGAGCCGAAGCAAGACTTGGCGACCCTAATGCGGAAGCCGATGCCATCAGAGCACAAATCGCTCTCGCTAAAGCAATGGCAAGACTAAAAGCCGCTGATAACAAGTAAGTTCATACAATAAGTGTAACGTCATTGCGAACGAGCTCGTAGAGCAGGTGTGGCAATCCAGACAATCGCACTAATTATAGTTTGAAAACAACTTAATGATAGCGTCTATCTTACGCAAACAGATTGTGCCGTAAGCTCTTTCTTAAGCTGTGGAACAGGTAATGTTCCAAAGTGAAAAATTGATGCTGCAAGAGCCGCATCAGCGTTTGCTTTTTCAAATACTTCAACAAAATGCCTTGAATCCGCTCCTGCGCCACCTGAGGCAATAACAGGGATGTTTGTGTTGTCGACAACAAGCTTTGTCATATCTATATCAAACCCTGCCTGTGTGCCATCTGCGTCCATTGAGGTTAAAAGTATTTCACCAGCACCGAGCTTCTCGACTGTTTGAACCCAGTCAATGAGCTTTATGCCTGTGTTTTTTGTGCCTGCGTTTATGAACACATAAAAATCATTGTCGATTTTTTTTCCGTCAATAGCGACAACAATACATTGTGAGCCGAAGTAGTCACTCGATTCCTTGATTAAATCAGGATTTTTTACCGCCTGAGAGTTGATAGAAACCTTGTCGGCGCCTGCCATAAGGATAGAGCGCATGTCTTCAACGGTTTTTATTCCTCCTCCGACCGTGAACGGAATGAACACCTGTTTTGCAACTGCTTCAACCATTTGCAGTGTGGTTTTACGGGCTTCGTTAGTAGCTGTAATGTCCAAAAATACCAACTCATCCGCACCTTCATCACTGTATTTTTTTGCTAAAGAGACCGGATCGCCTGCGTATTTTAGGTTTTCAAAATTGACACCCTTCACAGTCTGCCCGTCTTTTACATCCAAACAAGGTATGATTCGCTTTGCTAACATAGTGATATCATAGCATAATCACTCTTTTAATTATTAATTTTAACAAAACACTATATTATATTGCGTCATTCTGAGCCTTTAAGGCGAAGAATCTCTGGATGTTGCAAAGATCCTTCGGCGTCGCCTCAGGATGACAATTTTTTTGTAAACTTTTATTACTCAACTAACAAAAAAAAATTATTACAAATTTTATATAAACACCAGTCAATAAGGAATTGAAACATGAGAGTCAATTTTATTAACAGCTATTCTGCAAGACCATCATTTGGAAACCAATATGCAAACCAAATGCCAAAAGACAAAAATTATACAGATATGATTGTCAGACAAGAAAAAGAAATGCAAGACCTGCTCTTATCTGCTGATCGTAGTGCAGAAAAAGTTAGAGAATTAAAAGAAAAACAGGCTGAAGAACGCAGAGACTATCATTATTTAGGAGAATAAAAAATAGATGAAAATTCAATCCATTAAGCCTTTTAATACTTCATCTAGCCAGGCTTTTAAGGCCGAACTAAAATTCCAAAATGCTGAAAAGTTTTTGACACCTGAAGAAATCGAAGGATATACAAAAAGAGCAAGCCGTTGGGGAACGCCTGAAGATAAAGTAACTATAAATATCTCAACCCAACACCTGCCCGAAGAAGAGAATGACGGGCCTTATCAACATTTTGACGTAACTGTCCTGAAAGATGGCAAAAAAACAAAATCAGAACATACCTATTATCACTGGCACACATCTGCTGATGACACGACAAAACTCGGATTGAATAAGATATTTATTAATTTGAACGATAAAACATTCAGAAACCTGAAAAAAGACTATGATCCGTATAAGCGATAATCATTGCGTCATTGCGAGCGAGCTTATAAAGCGAGCGCGGCAATCCAGGTCATCGCAATAATTTGACAATGTAAGCATATTAAGAATAACCTTAATTTATGTTTTTTCTGGATTGCTTCGTCACTGCGTTCCTCGCAATGACAGCCTATCTCAACTTCACTAAATCCGCTGTTGACTTAACACAAACTATCTTGTCATCCTGAAGCGTCAGGCTTATTATTTTAGATAATCTTGGAATATTCAGGATCTGACCAATCAGGCTTGAAAGCTTAAAACTTACGGTGTTAACTGGATAGATGCTGAATATTAACAACTGTAATAACATGCAAAACCTAATGCTTCAGCATGACAGTATGTTGAATGCTTACTTTGCAGACAAGCGCAATGACAATTCTATCTCAGTTTCACCAAATCCGCTTTTCTCATGCGCACGTTTTGAGGCGTGATTTCAAGCAGCTCATCATCTGCAATATATTCCATACAATCCTCAAGCGACATAATACGCGGTGCTTGTAAAGTCACCATAACGTCTGCACCGGAGCTTCTCATGTTGGTTAATTTTTTTGTCTTACAGATATTTATTGCCAAATCTTGCGGCTTGTTGCATTCGCCGATTATCATTCCGCGATATACACGGGTTTTCGGTACAACAAAGAAAACACCTCTGTCTTCAAATTGCCCTAAAGCGTAAGGAATAGTCTCACCGTCTTCAAATGCAATCAACGAACCGCTTCTCTGGCGAGGAATATCACCTGCATACGGCTTGTATTTGTAGAAGGTGTGATTCATAATCCCTTCACCGCGAGTCATACGCATAAATTCGCTTCGAAAACCGATTAAACCGCGAGCAGGAATCAAAAACCTCATCTGTGTGCGGTTTCCGACAACATTCATCTCGTGCATTTCGCCTTTTCGTCCTGCAAGACGCTCAATACAACTTCCTGCATTTTCTTCGGGAACGTCGATTAAAAGATTTTCATAAGGCTCACGAAGCTCGTCATTAATTGTTTTGTAGATTACTTCGGGCTTTGAAACCTGAAACTCGTACCCCTCACGGCGCATAGTTTCGATTAGAATCCCTAAATGCAATTCACCTCTGCCGCTAACCTTGAACACATCAGTGTTTTCAGTATCTTCGACTTTTAAACTTACATTTTTTTCAAGCTCCTGATAAAGCCTTTTTCTGACCTGACGACTGGTTACGAATTTGCCTTCCTGACCGGAAAACGGACTGTCATTTACTGAAAAATTCATTTGTAATGTCGGCTCATCAATTTTTATTAAAGGCAGCGCTTGAGGATTTTCAAGTGCACCGACTGTTTCACCGATATTGATATCTGCAAAGCCTGCAATACCGACTATGTCACCGGCTGACGCTTTTTTAATTTCTACTCTGCCAAGGTCTTCGAACCCGTATAATTTGTTAACTTTTCCTTTGACAATCGAACCGTCAGATTTCACAAGGCTGACTTGTTCTTGAGAACTTATTGTTCCGTTAACGATTCTGCCGATTGCGATTCTGCCGACATATTCGTTGTAGTCCAGTGTCGTTACGTGAAACTGCAAAGGCTTCGTCTCATCGCCTGTTGGCGGCTTAATATTTTCAAGAATAGAATCCAACAACGGCGTAATATCCGGAGAATCATCCTCGAGTTCTTTCATCGCAATACCCTGCAAACTGCTTGCATAAATCACAGGAAAATCTATCAAAAAGTCATTGTCTGTCAGTTCCGTGAATAAATCGAAAATCTCATTCAAGGCATTATCAGGGTCAGCAGCGGGTTTGTCGATTTTGTTTATCACGGCAATTACCCTGATACCCAGCTCCAGCGCCTTTGATAAAACAAATCTTGTCTGAGGCATAGGACCTTCAGCAGCATCGACAATTAACAATGCGCCGTCCACCATACCAAGCACCCTCTCAACCTCTCCGCCAAAATCTGCGTGGCCCGGAGTGTCTATAACATTGATTTTGTGCCCTTTGTAATTTACGGAAACGTTTTTCGAAAGGATAGTAATCCCGCGTTCACGTTCAAGGTCATTGTTGTCTAAAATACAGGACTCAACGACTTCGTTGTCCCTAAATACACCGCTCTGCTTTAATATGCAGTCGACCATTGTTGTCTTGCCATGGTCAACGTGAGCGATAATGGCAATATTTCTAAGTTTTTTGTTTTCCATTGTTCTCGTTATCTTAATGTTTAGCTATACCAATATAATATTACAGACTTTTTTTGTTGTCATTATAAAAATTTAACGCCGTCCCGCTTTCAATTTTATTTTAATTATTCTCCCTCTCCTGTGAGGAGAGGGTTGGGGTGAGGTGGTGATCTTTAGGACGATATTGCCAAACAAAAACCCCCACTATATTTGGCGAGGGCTTTATGTTTATTATATTTCTTATATAGTTGCTAATCTTTCTGATATTATACCTGCAGAATCTCTTTGGGTGTAATATTCAGCTATAGCCTCGCTTGTGTCCACACTTCTTTCTGTGCGCATTTTTTTAAATAAATCAGCTGTTTTAGTATCAAGCTTCTGTACAAGTTTTTCTTCATTGAATTTTCTTGATAAAGGATTTTTTAATCTAAACATATGTGAATTATTCAAATAATCATTAATCATTTCTTTTCTTCCGTCTACAAGGCTCTTTTCATCTATTTTTAAGAAAGCTTGCAGCATTTCAAATGGATTGTTTGAATCAGCATAATTTGATACAGGTATGCTTTTTCCACCGAGATGAGGGTTTTTTATTGAGTAACAAGCTTCATTGGTATACTTGTTTGGATATTGTTTTACTATAGAAAAACTGTCATTAAAAGAGTTCTTTATTGCGGTTAATTTTTTTGCCATTTCTTGTATTAGCTCCAGTTGACTCTTACCGGATTCTTTGAATGCTTTAGTTTTGATGGCTTGTGTCCAAATAACATCTAATTCGTTTTGAAATCCTTTAGACATTTTTATACCGAAATTCGGGTTAGCTTTTGCGTTGTTGTTAGCACTATAAATTTGAGACGGGGATTGTTGGATTTTCATACTTTTTCTCCTGAGACATTAGACTTTGGTGTTGGGTTAAAACCCAACCTACTGAGACATTAAATCTTTATATCAGCATGAAAACACCTCAAGAATAAATTTGATGAAATTCTAATGAGGCCTTAATAAATGTTTACAAAATCATCCAACTTGCTGTCATTGCGAGCGACTGAAAGGAGCGTGGCAATCCAGAGAAACGCAATAATTAAAAAATGAAAGTCCGTAGGTTGGGTTTTAACCCAACAACATGATTTGTCGGGTCAGGACCCGACCTACATTCTTACCTACAATTTATTCGGGCTGTAAAGGAGAATATCATTTGGGGTGCAGTCAAGTGCAAAACAAAGCTTGTCCAGTGTTTCAAATTCAATGCCTTTATTTTTATCATAATAAAGTCTTGAAACTGTTTTATAATCCAGACCGGCTATTTTGCATACATCAGCAATTTTTAACCGCTTAGCACCCATTATCACTGACAAATTGTTTTTAATCATGTAAGGGATTGTAACACATTGAGCGACTATGGTTGATTATATACCGTAATAGGAATTATATTGGATAGTAAGGTATATTTTATGAAATATAATTTAATGAAAGAAACATATCAAAATTCATTATATGAAGCCGAAAGAGCATTGAGCATACTGCATTTACTTCAATATTCACTGGAACATGAAAAAGTAAAACAGGCAGACATCATGTCTACAATAAATGTTCTTGAAGAAAAATTGTGTAAACTAAAAAAGAATCTTGGAGAGCTGGAAGGATTGTTTGACTAGACCTATTCCGCTTCTTCTAAAACAAAATCTTCCCCAATAGACTCAACGGACTCATCCGCATCATCTCCATCATCCCTTATCTGTCTTTCAAGATCCATGATTTTCGCGAGTGACTTTGCATCGCCTTTGAGTTTGAAATACTCTGCAAATTTCGGTGTGGTTTTTAAATTAAACGAACGTCCGTTCTTGTCTTTTGTACGGGAAACAAGCCCCTTCTTAACAAGCTCTTGAATATGCTCATAGGCATTTGAGCGCAATTCTTTTAAATGTGACTGCCTGATAGGCTCTTTTAAAGCAATAACCGTAAGCGTTTTCAAGACGGCAGGAGTAAGCTCCACAGGGCAGAGCTGTTCAACTATATCCATAAACTCTTCTTTAACCTGCAAAATGTAGCCGTTCTCATCGTCTATTTCGAGCGCACCTTCACGTGCGGCGTAGTCCATGATAAGCTCCAGAAGCGCTTCTTCGACTTCCGTTTCTTCCTCTTTTAAAATTTCCGAGATGTCCTTGACCTCAAGCGCCTGGGCGGTGATGAACAAGACAGCTTCCACTCTTGCTTTTAAAGACATAATTTTCTAATCCTTGTATAAGATTATACCAAAGTCCTAATAGTCATTCAATACAGCGTGTAAGGGAGTTGTTTGTCATTGCCGGGTTAGCCTGTCACCCCGCTGCGCTAAATTGCTTGAGTTGTTTGATATTGTCTGAGCGGGGTCTAAATCATGCTTTTTAGATACCGCACAGCATAAAACCATTGAGTCTTGTGTTACTCAGCGCTGCGGTATGACACTGCGTGTTAATCCACATCAATCGGCGAACGCTGAATGGCATTTATAGCTTCTCTTGCAGTTGCCACAAGCTCCTCGGGTACGTTCGGGACAATTGTCAGTTGTCTTAAAACATCGATTGTACGTTTGAAACAACGAACGATATCGCCTTCGCCTGCACCGATTTGCTCAATAAGCTCGTCCCACTCCCCGCCGTTTACCCAGTATTCAACCAATGGTGAATAGTAAGAATTTATGTACATCTCTGTATCGATATCACAGTCACGCTGAACGATGCTCACACGGCGCTTGATATCTTTTATACGGTTGAGCGCTTTTCTTGTTCCCTTGCTGATAGGTAAGTCGGGATACACTTCTGCACGCAGGTCTTCCGTGTTGATTGCACAAATCACAGACGCCAATTCATCAGGACCTAATTCATTTAAAACTCCGCTCAAGATAACCTCAGAGAAATAAAGTTCGTTCTCGGCACGGATTGCAGCTGTCGTCAGACCTTTTTCTGTCGGGTAACTGTTTTCGATATACCCCAGCATCTCAAGCGCCTTGGTGTGGTTTACGAACATTCTCCAATAAACATCTTTTTCGTATTCGATATTTTTTTCAAGCTTTTCAGCACGCTTTTGGAACCTGTCTAAAAGCTCTGTATCTTTAATATGTTTTTTATACAGCCTGCAAGTATCACAAGCATAGCTGTGCATTTTGTTCAAATAGCTTTTTCTTTTTTCTTCAAAATCAAGAAACTCTTGTTCTCTTTCCTGGGCCTTATGTTTCATCTGCTTTTTGAGAGTTTTTTGAACTTTCTTGTATTGAATATAAGTATTTTTGGCTTTGTTATAGTCCAGCAAATCCTGTGTAGACAGCCCAAAATCGCATTTGAAATTAATAAAATCTTCAACAGACTTGTCTGCCTGTTCTTTTTGCAACATCAACGGTTTCAGGCGTTCTGTCGAAGAGAAGTAACCAAAACTCTTTAAAATCAACTCTTTTGATTCATCAATCGAGAATCTTTGTAATAAATTCAAAACCATTGAATATTTTGGTGAAAAGCGGCTCTCGAGTGGATTTGCATGTGCAGTAACAAGGTCAGCCACCTCTTCAGGCGACTGGAATGAAGTTCCAACGACCGTTACATAGCCGACTTCATCCATCCCCCGGCGTCCGGCACGGCCTGACATTTGTAAGAATTCACTCGCGGTAAGGATTCTGTGCCCCGAATCCGTTCGCTTTGAAATTGAACTGATAACGGTAGAACGGGCAGGCATATTGATACCTGCGGCAAGGGTCTCTGTTGCAAAAACAACTTTTATCAAACCCTTTTGGAAAAGCTTTTCAACAAGCACCTTCCACCCCGGCAAAAGCCCTGCATGGTGCGACGCTACACCGTTTAAAATATATTCTATGTGCTTATTGTTCTCCAAATACGGATTTTCCGCCAGATACTCAAGCGTGATTTTTTTGATTTCTCTTTGTTCATCAGGCGATACAAGACAGAGCTGTGCACATTTTTCCATCTGGTCGTCGCATTTTTTTCTCGAAAACGTGAAATAAATCGCAGGGAGCATATTTTTCTTGTGCAAAACCGCAACCACATCTCTCGCCGGAGAGCGAGGCGGCTGCTTCTGTCTGAAGCCTCGCTGTCTTGGTTCCGGTTTGATTTTTCTGTTCAACTGCCCGTCCGGTGTTAAAATAGGCAGGATATCGTTCGGTTTTGACGAATCATAATAATAAAATCTCAATGGAACAGGTCGAAAATCAGTATACACAAGCTCTGATTTTGAATGAACCGTGTTAATCCAATCTGTGAGCTGCTGTGAATTTGCAACAGTCGCCGAAAGCGCAATAATCTGAACATTCGTCGGACAGTAAATTATACTCTCTTCCCAAACCGTGCCTCTCTGCTCATCGTTCATATAATGAACTTCGTCAAGAACCACATAGCGCACATCTTTGAGGTTATCAGATACCGAACCGAAATTCGTACCATAGAGCATGTTTCGAAAAACTTCGGTCGTCATTACAATAATCTGTGCATGTCTATTTATCGATGTGTCGCCTGTCAAAAGCCCGACATTCTCTTCGCCGTATTTGCAGGAAAAGTCGCTGAATTTTTGGTTTGAAAGCGCTTTTAGTGGTGTTGTGTAAAAAATCCGTACACCTTCTTCGAGTGCTTTATGAATTGCCATTTGTGCAATACAAGTTTTCCCTGCACCCGTAGGTGCACATACAACAACGCTTTTCCCCTCTTTTATGTAGTGTAAAGCTTCTTCCTGAAAATCGTCTAATTTAAAATCAAATCCGTGCAATGTATTAATCTTTTTCCTGTAACAAGAATATTCTAGCGCAAAATCCTGACCGGGTCTATTTGTTGCATATCCTAATTTATTGTTTGTAACATTATGTAAATAATATATATAAAATATATCAATAATTTCCGAAAAAGTTTCTTTATATCTATATAAGAATTTTTTAAAAGAGAAAGAGAGATACCATGGCCGTAGATAATAACCAAAATGTATTATTGCAAAAATTGACACAACTTTACTCATCTAAAAAAGCCGATACACCTGAAACAATTGGTAATGCAACAAGTGCTACGAAAATTGAGCTTAATGGTGCATCAGAAGACGGAACAGTTGGTGAAGTCGGTGACGGCTTTGAATCAGGACAAGCAAATGCTGATGTTCAAGCGGCATTACAAGCTGCGGTATCAGGTAAACAACCGGCTATAAAAGATGCTTTAGATGACATGAATGCTTTTAACCTTAATGATTCGACCGAGGTTAAAACAGCTGAAGAAGCTCTAACAGGTTTAAAAGCAGATGTTGAGACAGCCAACGTAAATGTAGCAAATGCTGAAAAAGATTATTCTAATAAAGAAAAAGATATAACAAACTTAGAAACTCAAAAAACAGATTTAGGAAATGAAATTCAAGAGATTAAAACAGGACAGCTTCCTGCGGCGAATAATGAACTAAGTAACGCAAAATCAGAATTAAGCTTATTGCAAGCTGATCCTGACGCTAATCCTGCGGCTGTTAACCAGGCACAAAATAATGTACAAAAAGCTCAAAAGACAGTAGACGATATAAATGAACAAATCAAGAAAAAGACTGAACAAGTTGAAGAATTGACTCAGGCTATTGCTCAAGAAAAAGAAACACTTACAAAGCTGGCAGAAAAACGCGAAGACGCTCAAGCTCACTTGAAAGATACAGAAAAAGCATATCAAGATGGCTTGAACAATGTTGATGCTGCGAAGCAAGATATAGCTGAACAGGTAGCTGATGCAACAGAGCAGTTATTAGCAGCACAAGAAGAATCGAATGGTAATAACAATACTAACAATATTGTTAACCCATTTAAGGCAGCTAAGGCAAAAGAAATAGCAAATACCAATTTCTTTGCAACTCAACCCATACAATCTAATGGTCCTAGCTGGGCAGACTAATAATTAAATAATTAATAATTTTGCTATAACTCCGTCTATACTTTTAGGCGGAGTTACTTTATTTAATAATAACTATTAACATATTAATTTGCCGCCCCGGGCTTGGATTATAGAAAAATGCTTAAAGTTGAGTTTTACGGGGTCACATAAACCCAAGCTTGTTCTGTGAGATTGCGTAAGACATTCAAAGAGATAGACCGGCTACGCCGGAGACCCCGGGTCAAGCCCGGGGCGACAAACAACTATACAGCACGCAGAAACTCCGTTTCTGGCTTAGCTTGCCTCTATTTAAAATGATACTTAATCATTTTAAACAGAGTTCTTAACTTTGTTTCAGCCAATTTTTAGTCGATTACTCACCACAATCGCAACCCAGTTTTCCTGCTCAAGAATCTCAATTACATTAAGCTCATGTTTTTTTACTGCCTCTAGCACCACATCTTGCTTTTCATCAAGAATTCCGCTCAGCACCATGCGAGCACCGGGTTTCATCAGGTTTTTCAAATCACCCATAATCTGTGCAAGGATATTATGCAAAATATTCGCCGCAATAAAATCAAACTTTTCAGAAACATTCTCTACGGTACCATGTGAAAAATGAATCTTGCTCAACACGTGATTTACTTGAGCATTTTCTGCCGCAACATCAATAACAAGCGGGTCATTGTCCACTCCGACAACTTTTGATGCACCGAATTTCGTAGCCGCAATAGCCAGAATCCCTGACCCCGTACCGATATCAGCTACAACATCACCTGAGTTTAAATACTTTTCCATCGCCTGAATACACAACTGTGTCGTGGCATGTGTGCCTGTTCCGAAAGCTGAGCCCGGGTCGATGTTGATTAAAATCTCGTCTTTTTTAACATTATAGGTTTCCCACGTAGGTGAAATCACAACCTTGTCTGTGGCGTGCATCGGCTTCCACTGCTCTTTCCATTTCTGTGACCAATCCTGATTAATCACTTTATGAGCGGAAATTGACCAGTCACCGAGTTCCTCTTCCGTGAAACCCACTTCAAGAAAAGCATTTCTGGCATTATAAAAAACTTTTTGGATATCAAGCGGAGCGAATTTTTCCTCCTCGAATTTAATATAGCCTTTGGCGATATTGCTCGTTGTTTCAATCAACTCAAGGTCTTTATATTTTTCTTCAGCCTGAACAACGCCTTCGCATTCGAACTTGTCAAAAAACACATCCGTAACCAGCTCAATTGCCGATGGATTGATATTTACGGAAATCTCGTAATATTCTTTCATACTTCTCCTGTGTTGGTTTGTGGTGCGTTACACACACCCTACGTGACTGTCATACCGCAGAGTCAGGCTTTTCAAGTTATAATAATTTTTGCTGTGCGGTATCTGACCATTGTTGGGTTACAAATTTTTTGTTCAATTATTTTTTCTTAAAATCTATTTCATAGCCTAATTCATACAAAATGATATCTAATTCAACAAGATTTACCGTTCCTTTTTTCAATTTGGAGGATAAATTCTGCACAGAATAAGGCTTTCCTTTTTTCTTGGAAATACATTTTGCCAAATGTGTCAAAGTTACTGCACTGCCGACAGCTAATTTTCTTAATTCATTTCCTATATCCATAATTTAAAAATACATTATTAATTGAATTTTTAATATATAGTTTAAAAAATTCTTGACTATTTTAAACTATTAATTTAAAATTAAAATATAAATTGAAAACGGTAACAAATTATATGACACAAAAACGAATAAAAATATCCAGAATAGAAAACCAAATGAATGACATAGGGGTCAGAATTGATATTGTGCAAAGTCTTGTTGATATTCTTATAGAATCAATGTTTTTTAGTGACAACTTAAAACACAAAGATACTCAAAATCGTACTATTGTTTTGCAGGAAAAAATTTTAAATATGAAAAAAGAATTTTCATGTATTGTGAAAATTTTAAGAATATAACTTACAGTCACAAATTGTCAGATTCCGCATCAAGTGCGGAATGACAGCAAATTTATTAAATTTACCTACGAATTAAACACGCCCATTCTTCTGTATTTATTATAGCGATCGTTGCGTAAGTCTTCCGGGGACATACCTTTAAGACTGTCGAGTGCTTTTAGAATTTCAGATTTGAGCTCATTACCCATAAATTCATAGTCATAATGCGCACCGCCCATAGGCTCTTTTACGATTCCATCAATAATTTCAAGCTCTTGCAAGTCTTTACTCGTGATTTTAAGCGCATCTGCTGCAACCGAAGCCATAGAAGCATCTCTAAACAGAATCGAAGCACATCCTTCCGGTGAAATTACCGTGTAATATGCATGTTCAAGAATAAGAACTTTGTTCGCTACAGCCAAACCAAGCGCACCGCCTGAACATCCTTCACCTGTGATTATGGCGACTATCGGAACATTCAGTTTTGCCATTTCTTTTAGGTTGACCGCAATAGCAATCCCCTGACCTGTTTCTTCGGCTTTGATACCGGGATAAGCGCCCATTGTATCAATCAAGGTCACGACTGGCAGGTTGAATCTGTTTGCGTGTTCAAAAAGTCTTAAAGCTTTTCTGTAACCCTGAGGCTGCGGCATACCGAAGTTGTATTCAAGGTTTTCTTTTGTAGACTTACCTTTCATCGTGCCGATAATCATAACAGGCTGATCTCCGATTCTTGCGATACCGCCGATGATTGCTCTGTCGTCGCTTCCTTCACGGTCACCGTGCATTTCAATAAAGTCAGTAGTCATCATCTGAATATAGTCCAAAAAGTTTGGACGGTTCGGATGTCTTGCGATTTGAAGTTTTTGTATGGGCTGAAGATTTTCGTACAGCTCTTTCTTGTACTCTTGAGCCTGATTCTCAAAAGTTTCAATTTCGCCGGATAAATCTATGCCTGATTCTGTGCTCATTTTCCTCAATTCTTGTATTTTTTCTTCTATTTTTATAATCGGTTTTTCAAAATCCAATTTCATCATTTTTTTGTATCCTATCGCTCCGCCCTACTTATGTCTGCCTTATTTCTTGTTTATTTCTTGTGCATTTTGAGTATCTTTGACAGCATTTCCCTTAGTTCATCTCTTTTTGCTATAACATCAACCTGTCCGTTTTTCATCAGATACTCGGCTGTCTGAAAATCAGCCGGAAGTTTTTGCCTGATTGTCTGTTCAATTACACGACGACCCGCAAACCCTATCCTTGCACCTTGCTCAGCAATTATTACATCACCTATCGTACCGAAACTTGCAGTAACCCCGCCGTATGTCGGATCAGTCAAAACTGTGATGTAAAGAATTCCTGCTTCATTCAAACGAGCAACAGCACAGCTTGTTTTTGCCATCTGCATAAGGCTCAAAACACTCTCCTGCATTCTCGCTCCGCCTGAAGCAGTAACAGCTAGCATTGGCACTCTGCGCTTTAATGACTCTTCCATCATCAAAGTGATTTTTTCACCCACAACGCTTCCCATAGAACCGCCCAGGTATTCAAAATCCATTACTGCCGCACAAATCTCTTCGCCATCAAGTTTTCCGACACCTGTAATAACAGCATCTTCAAGACCCGTTGTTTCTTTTGCGCGTTTTAATCTGTCTTTATAAGGTTCTGTATCAAAGAACTCCAAAGGATCAGCTGAAGTGATGTTCTGGTACATTTCTTCAAAAGTACCTTCATCAAACAGCTGTTCAATTCTTGTTCTTGCGTTTACCCTGAAATGATAGTTGCAATGCGGGCATACCATCATATGAGCTTCTAATTCTTTTTTGGGTAATTGGGCGCTGCAATTGAAGCATTTTACCCACAATTTACCGATATTATCATCTATTTTAACCTCTGCAGGTCTTGCAGCGTGCTGCTGCTCTTTCCTTGTCTCGAACCAATCTTGTAGTGTCATTGAGTATCCCCTTACGACAATATATATAAACATTACGGCACAATAACCATAATTTCGTCTGTTTCATTATACTACAAATCAAAATATTTCAATTTACTAATCAGATAATGTTTACATACTATTAATACGTCATTGCGCTTGTTCGCGTTAACGGGTATGAGATGTTGCAATCGCTATCCAACTTTTACCTGAAGCAATCTCTTTGTGTTGAGATTACTCGCTCACTTCGTGCTTGCTCGTGTAACGCCAAGCGCGAACAAGCGAAAAACAATCATCGCTTGACCCTATGCTTTTTGTCTCGTAATGACAACTAAAATATTCCTAATATCCCGGAGGTTTTGAACCGTAAGGCATTAACATGTTGTTCAACATACCCGGCACCGGTGAATAATCGCCATATTCTTTAACAGACATATCCATAGGATCTTCAACCTTTTTAGGTACTTTTTGATTTACATGTTGGAGAGGAGCTTTTGTTGCTTTCTTTGAATCTTTTTGGTCAGAAGATTTTCCGATGTTTGTCGGGTCGTTTATGATCAAACGTTCAAACTCAACATTCGAATTTTCTGTACCGAGTGCAATATTAAAACCTAAAGTCGTGGTTTGTCTAAATGCGTCATAGCCAATCATTACTTTAAAATCATCCGGTCCGACAACAGCATAAAATCTGTTTTCCTGGAACATTTTATCGTTAGGAGTGCTTGAAAGCGCAAGTGTTGCAGCATACATAATAGTCAGATATTTGTTTATTCTCAAAGACTCACCTACCTGCACACTGGATTTTCCGTAGAAGAATTGATCAAACCAGAATGGTGTTTCTCCTGCTTCTCCACCGATGTAATACGCAACATATTGGTTCCAATTTTTATATTGAGTTCTGATGTGAGGACCGATACGAGCTAGAGCGTATGTGTCACCGGTTCCGTATAAACTAACAGTAGACTGCACTCCTAAACCGAATGATGTTGCAAATTTTGCATCACTGTTTTTATATTCGTAGATTTCTTTCATAGTTTGGGTTTGCCATCTTAATCTTATTGTAGAAAAATTGCTGTCCCAATCTTTATAAAGACCGCCGGATAGTCTGTTTTCAAATCTCAATTTTAAATTTTCATCATAGTATGGAGTTGTGTGCATCACTTGCATTCCGTATTTTGGCATCCTGCCACCCATAAACCATTCGTTTAAGTAAGAGTTTATACCGTACTGACTCGACCATCTTTCATTGAACTGGTGTTTGCCGCGCACAACTATCTTGTCTTTATTAGACATATAACCAAAATCTGTACGGTTGTATGCGTTTTGGAATTTAGCCATTGCACCGAATCCAAACTCACTTGCGTAACCTACAGCAGGGCCCATTTTTAATGTAGAACCTTTTGGCAGTTGGAACACATATCCGGGAGACAGATACATACCAAGGTTTTTCATAGAACCGAATTCAACAATGTTTGTTTCAACAAAACTTTGTTCTTTGTCTGTGTATATTTTCAGTTCGTTAGATCTTCCGACTTTCAAATCTTTAAGGAAAATATCCGCACCTTTCATAGTAACGACATCATGATCTTTATAGCTGTCTACTACTATTACTTTTGTTTTTATTCTCCATTCATTATTGAATTTTTCTTTTATGAAATAATTCTTATCTTCTTCATCGTCGATTAGCGGATTCTCAAGACCAAATATAGAGCGGCTGATAAATCTGTACATTGTTTTGTCAGTAAAATTAGCAACCCCCTCCATTGCCTCTGTTTTAACTTCATTTACATTGGCAACTTTTGCGCTGATTTTTATGTTCATATGTTTTAGAACAGGGTTGGTAATCATTGCATTTTCATCATTCAAATTCACCTGCATATAATCACCGTTTAGCTTTTGACCGGCTCTTGTCAAAGTGACATTGTCATACGCTCTGATAAAATTTGTTTCATGGTTAAAAATAATTTTGTCAGCTGTTAAAACAGACCCTTCTTCTGTGAAGGTAACTTTTGCATTCCCTATAGCCTCAAATTCGTGCCTCTCAGGGAAATATTCAATAATATCACTATCTACGTTAATGTTTGTTGTGCCCGGTTCATCATCAATAGCCAGCTGTTCTTTTGTATAGTCTTCTGAACTTTCAACAGTGACTGTGTTTTTTTTCTTTTCAGCCTTCTCTGCTTTTGTTTCGTCAGAATCTTTGTTTCTTTCTAATATGGAAAAGAACTTTTTGTTCTTTGGTTTTTCGGTTACTGCTTCAGTTTCCGCTGTTTGTGTATTTTCAACAAGAGGCGCAAGTTCCGTTTTTACTTCTTCTTGTTTTTTCTTTTTGAAGATAGGGAAAAATACGCTTTTGCGTTCTTGTTCAACAACAGGCTGTTCAATAACACTGTCTGTACCATCAAAATTTTCCGCAGCTTTAACAGCGCCGCTTAAATGACTGCCTGTTAGTAGTAATAGGAAAACTAGAATTGTAGATGATACTTTTTTCAATTAGAGCCTCTTGTTTAAATATAGTTTTAGATATAATTCATTGGATTTTGCGGTTTACCGTCAACCCTTACCTCAAAGTGGCAATGAGGACCTGTGCTGTAGCCGGTTGAGCCTTCGTAACCTAACGTTTGACCTTTAGATACGGAATCTCCTGCACTTACGATATAATTGGACATATGCGCATACAAAGTTGTTGTTGCTCTACCATTATATAAGCCATGGTCTACGATTACAACCTTTCCGTAACCCCCGTACCAGCCTGAGTATATGACCTTACCCGAGTTGGAAGCCCTTATTGCACCGCCATTTGGACCGCCTATGTCAATACCTGTGTGAAATTTGGTCGATTTGAATATCGGGTGAACACGATAGCCAAAAGGCGAAGTTATAGGCCCTGCAATAGGTTTCATAAATCCTGATGTTACACGGATGGTTGAATCTTTGGTGTTTCGTGTAATCATTTTGCTCAGAGCTTCAGATTGTTTTGCCAGCTCACGCTCTGCTTTTTCATAGTACGCTCTGTCATTTCTGTATTTTTGAATAGAATCTTCGTTCTTGTTTATTGCCTGCTTGATACTTTGCTGCTCGGAGTTTATTGATTTAATAGAATATGCAATAATTGTTTTTTGCTGTTCTATATTATCTCTAAGCGCTCTGATTCGTTGAGATTTGGTTTGCAAGTATGCCAAACGTTTCTTATCTTTTTTAGTTATAACATTTTGATAATAAATTCTATCTAAAAACACATTTATGTCTGTAGCCGAAAGAAGCAGATGAAACATACCTTTTCGCTGTTTTTTATAAATCTGGCGGATACGTTTTTTTGACTGCAATTGAGTTGAGGAATAATCAGCCATAACATTAGCCAGCTCTCGTTCAGCATTAGCAAGTCGCTCTTCAGCGGTTGTGTATTGTTGTTTATTTACTTCAAGAGTTTTTGATGCTTTTTCAAGTTTCTGCTGGTTTTTATAGAGTTTGTTTGTTTCCATTGACTCGAGAATTTTGAGTTTTACAACTTTAGCATGCGTTTCTCTGCGTTTTTTCTCAATCTGATCTGTCGCAAATGTTTCATTTGCACAGATAAATAATATTAAAACTACAGCTGTGAAAGCCTTTATATATCGGCTAAAATTGTACATATTTAATTCCCAAAATTAATTTCCGGATAATAACGCAAAAAGAATCGGGGCAATCATAAACCCGACGAATGTTACAGCAATTATTATAATAATTATTTTTTGGTTATTTCTGAAAAATTCCATTAAACTTCTTCCCTACTCATATTCCACAATATCATTCTATATAAAAAAGGCTTTTTTTACAACTTTGCTCTCACTTGTAACCATGTTGTAATTAGGCTAACGGCTTGAGTTTTGACCTATTAGCGCATTAAAACCAAAACATTAAGTTTGTAAAAATTTTTTTTTTCTTTAATAAATCATATTATTTATAAATAAATAAGACTTCGAAATAAATTCGAGGTGAAAAAAATTAGGCTTAAACTTTTTTTTGATTAATTTTTAGTTATTTTTTATAACATTTTTTAAATTTTTAAACCCCCTTTTTGCCTCGGAAATTACAACGTTTGACATGATAAAACAATAGTTCGATAATAAGAGTTGTTAATAGTTAATGAAATACGAAAGTGTGAAAACATGGCACCTGTAAATTACATTCCCGAACATTCAAAAGAATTATCAAACGAAGAAATTAAAAAACTTATAAAAGATAATAACGTAACATTTGTCAGAATGCAGTTTGTTGATATTAACGGTCAGGTGAAAAACCTTGCTGCTCCTGCATCGCAAATAGACAAAATTTTGAACAACGAGTTTATGCTCGACGGTTCTTCAATAAAAGGGTTCAGAAGCATTGAAACATCGGACATGTATTTTTATCCGGACAGAAAAACTTTTGCGATTCTGCCTTGGAGATGCAAAGAAGAAGGCAACGTAGCAAGAATCATTTGCGATATCTATAATTCAGACGGCACACCGTTTGAAGGCTGTCCAAGATGTAACTTAAAACGTGTAATCAAAGAAGCACAAGAACTCGGCTATGTTATGAATGTCGGACCTGAAGCGGAATTTTTCTTGTTTAAAAGAGATGCAAACAAACGTGCAACAACGACCAGCCACGACAAAGCAGGATATTACGGCGTCGGACCTGACGATATGGGTGAAGATATCAGAGCAGAAATTATCTATACACTCCAGAAAATGGGCTTTGATATTGAAGCGAGCCACCATGAATCCGCTCCCGGTCAGCATGAGATTGATTTTAAATATTCGGATGCACTGACCTGTGCGGATAATATAATTACTTTTAAATATGCAGTTAAGGCGATTGCTTCAAAACACGACCTGCATGCAACCTTTATGCCAAAACCGATTTACGGGGTTAACGGCTCCGGTATGCACTGTAATATCTCTTTGGCAAAAGACGGAAAAAATGCTTTTCTTGATGAATCAAGAGCATTCTCGCTTTCACAAGAGGCTCTTTGGGTCATTGGCGGCTTGTTAGATAACGTAAAGGCTTTCACTGCAATAACAAACCCTATGGTGAACAGCTACAAAAGACTCGTTCCGGGCTACGAAGCGCCTGTGTATCTTGCCTGGTCAAACGCAAACAGAAGTGCGTTGATTAGAGTTCCTGCAAAAAAAGGTCCTGCAACAAGAGTCGAACTTCGTTCACCTGACCCGAGCTGTAATCCGTATTTGGCTATGGCTGTTCTTTTGCAGTCTGCAATGGATGGCTTAAAGTTCAAAAAAGAACCGACTCTGCCTGTTGAAAACAATATCTATGATATGACTGACAAAGAAAGAAAGAGAAGCAAAATAGATGCTCTTCCGGGCAGTTTGATTGAAGCTTTGCAGCTTATGGAAAAGAACGAAGTTGTAAAAGCAGCACTGGGCGAGCATATATACAACGAATTCTTGACAGCTAAATACAAAGAATGGGATGATTTCAGAACCCATGTTACACAGTGGGAAATCGACAGGTACTTAGAGAGATTCTAGAAAGATTCCGATATGGCAAAAATTAACTTCACAAAAATGAACGGGCTGGGGAATGACTTTCTTCTTTTCAGCGCTGAAGAATTCAATAAGATTAAAAACAAATTTCCCGAACTCGCAATAAAATTATGCGACAGAAGATTCGGTATAGGTGCAGACGGTTTGTTTGCAGTAAATCATAGCCCGCTGCAAGGTGATATCGGCTGGATATTCTACCAGTCAGACGGCTCTACTGCTCAAATGTGCGGGAATGGTATGCGTTGTTTTGCAAAGTATATCTACGACAAAGGTTATATGACCAAAAAACAGTTTTCTGTTGAAACCGCTGCCGGCTTGATTATCCCTGAAATTGTGGATGACGGTATGGTGAAAGTTAATATGTCTAAACCAATCCTCGAACCTGCAAAAATTCCTTTTAAGGGAGAAACAAATTTAAACTGTAAATTACAGCTCAACGGTGAAATATTTACCGTTAATGCAGTCAGCATGGGCAATCCGCACTGTATAATCTTCACAGATGCTGATACAAAAGAGCTTGCACTGAAATACGGGCCCGCCATCGAAGTCCATCCGATGTTCCCTGAAAAAACAAATGTTGAATTCACAAAAGTAATTTCCAGAAACGAAATCACTATTGACGTTTGGGAAAGAGGATGCGGAATAACCTTTGCCTGCGGTACGGGAGCATGCGCGGCTGCTGTTGCTGCAATAATGAACGGACTTTGCGACAACAAAGTAAAAGTTAATCTTCCCGGCGGTCCATTGATTATTGAATGGGCGGGCAATTCACAAAACACAGATTTTGATGTATTTATGACAGGAAGTGCCGACTATAATTTCGAAGGCGTGATAGAGATATAAATATAGATATAGTCATTACTTTGAATTGTGTCGCCGCCCCGGGCATTATCTGTGCAAAATGTCATACAAATAAGTTTTACGGGGTCTCATAAAAGCATAATTTTCTCAAGACTTGTGTCGTACTATTCCAACAATGAAAAACAAGTGTATGAGATCCCGTAAGGAACGATTGTAGTGTCATTCAATATTTAATGCCCGGGACGGCAAAAATTGTTAATATATACTTGAAAATGCAAAGAAAAAACAAATGAAAATACTAGAAGTAAAAAATTTGAATATAGGGTTCAACTTCATGGACGGCTTCAGACAGGCAATCCATGACGTAAGCTTTGATTTGGAAAAAGGCGAAACACTGGCTATTGTGGGCGAATCAGGAAGCGGAAAAACCCTTTCCTCTATGGCGATAATTAACCTATTGCCCGAAAACTCTGTCCTAAAAGGCGGTGAGGTCTTTTACAATAACCAGGACCTTCTAAAAATGTCTAAACCCCAAATCCAAAAAATCAGAGGCAAAAAGATTGCGCTGATTCCACAAGACCCTATGACATCTTTGAATCCCTTGTATACCATAGGAAACCAGCTTTTAGAAATTATTGAAATCCATCAGGGCATTAAAGGTAAAGAGGCGCAAGAGATTGCTATAAAGGCTCTTGAACAGGTGAAAATTCCCGATGCCCGCGAGAAGATGAAAGCATATCCGCATGAATTTTCAGGCGGGATGAAACAGCGTGTTATTATTGCGATGGCATTGGCGTGTAATGCGGAGATTATTATCGCAGATGAGCCGACGACTGCTCTGGATGTTACTGTTCAGGCACAGATTATGGAAATTCTTCGCGATATTAAAAAGAATTCTGAGATTTCAATAATTTTAATCACGCACGATATGGGAATAGTTGCCCAAAATGCGGACAAAATTGCGGTTATGTATGCGGGACGGATTGTTGAACTTGCGACGAAAGAAAAACTTTTCAAAGACCCGAAACACCCTTATACACAGGCTCTTCTTCATGTAATTCTGGATATAAATTCTGAAACTATTGAAACCATTGGCGGCCACCCGCCTTCAATTATGGATGATATAAAAGGCTGTCCGTTCTACCCCAGATGCCCGAAGGGTTTTGAAATTTGCCCTACGGCAAATCCTGATTTGAAAGAACTCTCAAATGGAACAGATTTGGGTACAAAAGTGGCGTGTTATTTGTATAGGTAGGTGAATATCAAACAATTGTGAGTTCTGTCCCTCGCCCCTTGGGGAGAGGGTAGTTTTTTCGACTTGAGCAATTTTGCGAAAGTCTGAAAAACGGATGAGGGGTTTTTAGTAGATACAAATAACTTTTACCCCTCACACATTTTTCTAATGCTCAACCATGTCTCGCATTGAAAAATTTCTCACCTCTCACAAAACTTGCCATTTAGGCAACTTTTGCTCGGCAGAGTCCAAGGGGCGAGAATATTTTATAAATATAGAAAATCCTCCATTACCTCATCGCAGTAGTCGGCTTCGAACGTTTTGGCTTGCGTTTCTTTTTCTCTTTACCTGATGCAGGCGCTTGAGACGGAGTGGGTGCGTCTTTAACTTTTACCGAAGTTTCTTTAAATACACTTGTTAAAAGAACATCTGTGTATTTTGTATCAAGGTGCGCATAATCGAACATAATCACACCTGAAGATTTTTGTTTTCTGCTCTGATGTATCTGACGAAGCAGGTCATCCGGGTTTCCGTTCATAAATGCGACAAACAATCCCGGATAGATTTTTGTTCTCAGACTTGAATTCACTCTTATATCGTTGATTAAATAATCTGCAGTACCGCTGTCACAGGTGAGAATCAAAGGGGTGAAACCATCTACGTAGTTGTATGTAGACCAGGTTTTCCAGTCTTGCATTTTGACTTCCATACTTTTTATACGGTCAGGGAAAATTACTGCCGTAAGGGTCACGCCGTATTTTGATGTGAGTTGTTTTGATTTGAATACAAAACTCGTAACCTTGTCCTGACGGTATTTTGCCCATTTGTTCCAGATTTCGTTGCCGTATTTTACGTCGATTGGGTCAACACCTGCTGCCCGTATGAATTCTTCGCGTGCATATTCTGTGTAACCCCAGTTTGTCATATCATATCCGGCAAAACGTGCGCTGATAGACTGCGGGTATCTTATGTAGTCTAAATTTATTCCGTCTGGTTGGTAAGTTATAAGAATTTCTTCTAATAGTTCGAGCAAAAACGTCTGCACTTCTGCGTTTGCAGGGTCGAGAAAATACCCGTTATGCTCGGACAATGATGCTACAGGAACGGTAGAATCATATTTTGCTTTTGTCTTGTTTGCCCATTTTGGGTATACGTTGATTACGTTTCTCGGGTTGTTCAAAGGGTTTTCGTTGCCTGCATAAAAACTTTCAAACCAGATATGAAGCTTCATCCCTTTTTTGTGTGATTCTTCAACCCATACTTTCAAGGGGTCAAAGTCTTTGTATTCATCTCTTTGTATTTGAACACCGTACTTTTCCATGGTCTTGCTCGGGAAGATGGTTTTGCCCTGATAGTAGGTTTCTAAAAATACATTATTTATACCGTATGATTTAATTTTATCTAGTGTTTTGCTTATTTCATCGGCAGTAGTTTCTTTCGGACGAATCCAAACTCCTTTGAACTCATCTTTGTAGTATGGAAGCGCATATTCCATAGCTTTGGTGGCGTTGGCAATAGCTTCAGCCGAGTATTTTTGAGTATCTTGCGGTTTCTTTTCTGCTTTTTTCAAGCTGTCTATGGCTTTTTCGACATAGTTTTGAGATGTTTTCCCGTTGTAATAAATATCATTGTCACGGTAGTACCTCATCATTTTGTCGACTTCTTTGATTTTTTCTTTTGTTGCATAAAGGAAACTGTCATTTGTGAGATAGGCATTCAGAGTACAGGTTTCCATATCAACATATATTTTTGAGCCTACGATGAGGTTTTGATTTATCCAGGTTTTTGCTTTACCGTGTCCGCTTATAACAAAACCGTTTTTTGGAATAATAGTATCTGCACCGCTCAATTGAACCACAGTATTGTCAATAACTACTGCCTCAGCGCCGAATTCATTTGTCCCTGTTCTTAAACTATTTTTTGAAGTGTAGACAATAAGCTGGTTATTTCCTCTTCCGCCCGGGTAGAAACTTCCTTTGAAATTATTTGTAGCAGTAGGATTTATGCAGTCGATTTTTATACAAGACTCTTTTAAGATACCCTCTGCAGGCGGTGCTGTAGTCAAGGGAGTGATTTCCAGCGCAGTCGAAGGTGCAGCCGGCGTAGATACAGGTGTATCAGGTGCCGCAAATGTGCTTAGCCCTGTAAATATAAACGTAATAATTAATAAGTTAGCGATAATCTTTTTCATGTTTTTACTTTAATATTAAACTCAATCTCATTCTCCTTATTATATATTACGGTAAAAAAAAATATTTGTTTATTAATAAATCATTAAAATAAGCTAATTAATGCAGAATTTGTATTATTATTAATCTATAGACTCAAAATACTTCCGGAGAGGTTTAATGAAATATAAAGATTATTACGAAACATTAGGTGTAAAAAAAGACGCAACGCAGACAGAGATTAAGTCTGCATATCGTAAACTTGCTAAAAAATTCCATCCGGATGTTAACAAAACAGCTGAAGCGTCCGAAAAATTCAAAGATATAAACGAAGCATTCGAGGTTCTTTCAGACAAAGATAAACGCAAAAGGTACGACAGTTTAGGCTCTAGCTGGCAGGCTGGGTCTGATTTTACCCCTCCGCCGGGTTATGAAAATATAAACTTTGACTTTGGAGGCGGCGCCGGTGGATTTCGAGGCGGTTCTCATGGCGGTGCCCAAGGTGCATATTCGGGGTTCGAAGATCTTGGCGGGTTTTCCGATTTCTTCAATACAATTTTCGGAAATTTTGGAGGCGGTGGCGGCGGAGGTTCATCTTCAGGGGGATTTAGGGGTGGAAGCTCTTTCTATGACGATTTTGCAGGTGGGTTCAGCAATAAAAGTTACGGTAGAAAACAGACAGGGCAAACCGGACAAACTGCCCATACAGTCCAAAAACCCGAAGAAAAGATTGATTTGGACATCACACAGGATTTGTATGTAACAGCAAAAGATATTTTTAACCAAAAGCCGATAAACGTTAAAGTTAACAGCATTGAAAAATGCCCGAAATGCAAAGGTGTAGGCTCAGTCTGCTACCACTGCGGCGGCGCCGGGATTATCAGCGAATCAAAACAATTGAGCGTGAAACTTCCCCCCGAGGTTAAAGAAGGACAAAAAATCCGACTCAAAGGCGAAGGCAAAAGCAGTTCTTCAGGCAAAAAAGGCGACTTGTTCTTTGTCGTGAAATTCAAAGACAGAGAATATGAAATTTGCGAAACCGACTTAACAAAAGAGGTTGAAATCACACCGCCTGAGGCGGTTGTCGGAGGCAAAAAAGAAATCTCTACGCTGCATGGAAATATCACCATCACTATCCCGCCAAAGACTTCTTGCGGTGCAAGGCTTAGATTAAAAGAACTCGGACTGCCTAAAAAAGACGGTGGATTCGGGAACTTGAATATTAAAATCAGTCTGAATATTCCTAAAGAAATTTCTGATAAAGAAGTTGATTTGTATAAAAAGTTATTGGATTTGCAGAAGAAATAAGTTTGATAATATTTATTATGTAAAAACAACAAACAATGTTGTCATCCCGAAGCGCCCAGCTTTGAAGATAATAATAATTTGTCATGTTCGGGATCTTGCCAGTCAGGTTTGAAAGCTTGAAGCTTACGGTATCAATGTGACAGATTCACCCGTTCGGGTATCCTGATTCGTACGATTCGTTCCTCATCTACGACTCAAGCCCGCATCAAGTGCGGATTGACAGAAAGATTGATGTGGTTGTCTGGATTTTACCTCTCACAAAAGCAACATTTGGTTGCTTTTGTTCGGCAGAGTGCTACCGCCGCTTCGCGAACAAGCGCAATGACCAATATTAATAAATATTATCAATTTAATTAAAATACTTCTTAACCAAATTAGCAATATCCACAAGCCTTTTGCTGACTTCTGACTGGGAAATATTGACCTCTATTGCGATTTCTCTTTGTTTCATTTCTTTGATATAGCGCAAGTAAAATATTCTCAAAAACTCTTTTTCAGGTTGATTTTTTTGCTCAACCAAAACAATATCAACAACTTTTTGTAATAAATCTTTTCTGACAATTTTCTCTTCAAAAGATTCTCTCGGATCGGGAATATCATCTAAAGTCACGACTTCATATCCAAATACATCTTCTGCCTTAATTGGTTCTATATGCGGCTCCACATGTTCTATATGTTGAGCAGTTGTATCAGAAATATCCAAAGCTGAAGTGTCCGGAGCCACATCGTAATCAAAAACCGGAGTAATATCAACAGGCTCACTGTACGTTACCTGAGGTGTTTCTTCTACAATAGGAGTGAATTTAGGCATAACAGAAACAGCTGGAATTTCTCCTGTGCTAACATAGCGGCTTTGTTTACGCTGTATTCTGCCTGAATTTTTCAGTACCGTTAGAATTGCGGTATTAGTGACTTTTGCAATATAGCTTTCTAAATGGTTGATATCAAGGCTCTTGAATAGAGAATGAGAGCGCTTGTAAGTTTCAGAACAAAAGTCTTCAAAAAGATCCTCGTTACCCGAAAATTTAGCATTGGTTCGGACCAATTTTTCGATGAGATCCCTTTGTTCTTGAATTGTTTCCAATTTGCCATCCCCAGTTGTTATTTAAACGTAGCATGGCTATAATATCACAAAATCAAAACTCTATACAACTTAATCGGATAGACTTGTTTGAACAGCTTGTTATTTCTAAAAACTGATAACCACCGATAGGTTGTAATTACTGTTGTAATCTTTAACATCAGGACCTTTAATATATTTTAATGTTTCTTTAATACTTTGTAATACAACATTATCAATTTGCTCAGAGCCGCTTGATTCAGTGACTTGAATACGTTTGATAGTATTGTCTTTTGCTACTTCAAAAGACACTCTGATTCTCGGGTTGTATGTCGGGTCAGTTACATAAGCCAAATCATTTTGCAGATTAATTTGCAGATTCTTACCTGAAATTTGCAGATATTCTTTGAATGACGGATCCATTACCAGATTTTGACTTACTTCCCATGAAATTTTAGTTATCGTGATTGCTGCAGGTTGTTCAGAAAATACATTTGTCATGGATTTATTGATATCTTGTGACAGTGCAGGTTCTTCAGGTTTTGGCGGAGCCTCTGATCCGGGCAAAGCAAACGGCGATTTTTCTTCTGAAGGAGGAGTTCCGCCTTCAGGCGTTTGAGGAGTAATTTTGTTTAATTTCATATACCATGCCGCTACACCACCGCCGACAGCCAACAGAAGAACAAGCGCGCCCATGATAATTTTGTTTGTCATTTTTCTTGCGCCTTCAATAGCAGGCTGCTCTGATATATCGAGGAGAGTTTCACCTTCTTGAAGCTCCATATTTTCATCTGCATTTTCGAACAATGCACCGATATGCTCCTCTTCGGGTTTCTTTTCGAGCTTTTCTTCGACAGGCTTAATCGGAGTTTCTTCTTGTGGTTCATCTTCAAGCATAGACTCATACAACGCCTCTTTTGGAGTTTGTTTGTCCTGATTGTTATTATCTTCGCTCAGCATGCCCATCAGCTCATCGTCCATCAGGCCTTCGATTTCAGGGTTCACCTCTTCATCTTCTTCAGCAGATCCTTCAGGAAGAATCTCTATGCGCGAATATTCATCAGAAGGAGCTTCTTCAATAGAAATTTCTTCTGTGGTTACTATTTCATCTTCGTCAGCTTCAAGTTCTTCCACTACTTCATTTAGCTGTTCCTCTGATTCAGGCTCTTCCTCAAGAATCTCTTCTTCTTGAGAAACCACAATCTCGTCTATCTCAATACTCACATCCTCTATTTCAAAGGATGCGGCCGAATCTTCTGACTCTTCCAGCGTTTCCAATTTTATTTCTTCAATCTCGTCAGAAGCAGATAACTCTTCAATTTCTTCTTCAGACAATATAAATTCTTCTTCTTTTTCCATAGTTTCTTCTGCCCCTTCCCCTGTTTCTCCTTCTTCTTGCTCTTCCCCTTGTTTTAATTCTTCCAATTCTTCAATTTCTTCCGCTTCCTCAGTTTCCACTGTTTCCACTGTTTCCTCTGCTATTTCCATTTTTTCGGCTCTATCAATGCTATCCATTCTCGGCTCTTCTTTTATTTCAACCGGCTCCACTTCAAGAGAAATTTCTTCAACGGCTTCCTCTAAAATTTCCGTTTCTAATTCTTCTATCTCGGCAGCGCCTTCGGTTTCTATTTCAATATCCATTCTCGGCTCTTCTTCAGAAGCTTCTCCAAAAGCCTCCTCATTCGTTTCTGCGGGTATTTCCACGGATATCTCCTCAGACGCCTCCTCAATTAATTCCTCGGAAACCTCCTCAACAAATACCTCAGGCTCTTCTTCGAGTTCCGTTTCTTCAACAGTTTCCTCAACCACTTCTTCCGTAATCTCTTCCATCTCGGCTTCCATCCCGGCTTCAAATTCAACTTCAGATTTAGCAATTTTTACATCCATTGTCTCTTCAAGAACAATTATCTCAGCTTCTTCCTCTGTCATTTCATCCAATTTACATTCTTCACTTACTTTTTCAAGTTCCTCTGTTTTCCCTGTTTCCCCTGTTTCTTCTTCTTGAACCTCAGAAGTTAATTCAACATTTTCCTCAGCCTCTTTGTGCTCCTCAGTGTCCACAACATCCCCGATATCAATCAAATCGTCGCTTACATTTTCAGGTTGTACATAAATATGTTCAACAATGGTCTCACCCGCTATTTCTCCAATCACACCCTCTGCAACCACTGTGGCAGCACCTGCGACAATGGTTTCGGAGTACATAATATTAGCCGCTTCCATGATAATGTTTTCCATATTCACGCCATCAGTGACATTATCAAAAGAAGGGTCAGGTAAAGCAGGCTCAAAAGGAGGTTCCGGCTCAATTTCCTCTATCTCCTCTTCAACAACACTTTCATTTTCAAAATCCGCAAAAGCATTCTGCTCAACTCCGCCTGTCAAAACAGTTAATGTATTGTCATCAAGCAGCTCGGGGTAATTTTTTACCTGTGAAACAATATCCTCAAACTCTCCTACATCAACGAACTCTTCCCTGCACTCTGTACACGCAAGAACATGTTTAATAAAAAATAAACTCTCACTTTCATTGATTTCAGAATCCAAAAACGCAATCGTCATTCCGCTGACTCTGTCATGTTCATGCTGGGAAATAATTCTGGGTTTAGGGAATACATTAGCTAAAGCGCCTTTCAATTCATCAAACGGAGACAAAACCTTTGTACTGTAGGCAAAATACTGATCAACACTCTTAGATTCATCCAAAATATATGCATCCACAAAACCCAAATGCTCTATTTCTGTGAGTGTTTTATTCAACTTTACAACCGCATAAAAATCCGGTGCAGCAGAATACTTTTTGTGAGATTTTGGAACAAAAAATGCTCCGTCTTCCCAAACCACTCTTACATCAATTCTGGCGTCGCCTATGTATAAGTCAGTCAGCTCGATATTTTGTGCAAAAGCAGGAACTTTAAAAAGACTGTATTTATAAGAAACGTCATGCCCCAATTCTTTTAAATATGAAGCAAGCGCAAAAGCTGCTGTTGAAAATGCATAAGCACGCTTTCTTAAATCAGCGTCCTCTATTTTTGCTGATATAGTCTTAGCCATTTCTAAATTTTTATTATCTATCTCGTAACTAATTCCCATGTTTTGTGTTTCCTTGCTTCCTTCATATAATTTTTTAAATTAATTTTATCTCTCTATAAACATAGATTACATTTTTTTAAAAAATATTCCAAAATTTGAATAAAAATGTTATAATGTAAAGAAATGTATCATGTTTATCCCTCAATATAAGCACAAGTAGCAATTTTTTTTTATCCTGCGTTTTTATATACATGAAGTGAAGTGTAAAATAGGAGTGTTTAATTATGTCTACCAATTTCCCAACCGCAATTGGGTCAATGAGTCCTCAGACTATCTCAAAACCGCTTACATACAGTAAAACAGCAGCGGCAGAGACACCTAATGCGAGTGCTCAACTATATTATAATCAGCCCAAAAAGAAAAGCCACTGGTTTAGAAACCTTGTTATTGCTGCCGTAGTGGTAGTTGGCGGTGCAGCTGCCGCAAGAAAATGGAGCAGTCTTAAAGATATTTCGCTTGAACAATTAAAAGCGAAACCTGAAGGCAACCTTGGTGCAAAAGCTAAACACTATATTGCCAAATTTGGTGAAGGTGTTATCAAAACAGCCACAGACTTTGGCAAATGGATTAGCGGCGGCAAAAAAGCAAAAGATGGCACAGAAAAAGCTGCTGAAGGCGCAACAAAATAGACAACATAATTAAACTTTAGGTACATAAAAACGACAGTCCCCAAAAGCAATTTTAGGGACTGTTGCTTTTAAGTGCGTCATTACGAGACAAAAAATTTTGGGTTACACAATGATTATTATTTCGAAGTAATCTCATTGCAAAGAGATTGCTTCGTGAGAAAATTATTACTTATTTTCAAGCCCTATGTCTCGCAATGACGTGATATTTTGCGCAATACACTAACAAATAAAAATATTACCCGCTTGGCTTAGCATAACAGATAGTGCTTTTTCCCAATGTAATAATTTCAAAAAGTGGCAAAATATAAATGAAAGGATTCAATATAGTCCTGCGGAATTAAGAATAGTTATTGGGAGTAAACTATTATGAAAAAAAGTATTTTATTTTTAGCACTGCTGTTTTCAGCAGGTATGTTCAGTACCCTAAATGTCTTAACTGCATATTCACAATGTGATAATGAAGTAGGAGCCTGCAAAATTTCTGATTTGAAGAAAGAACCTCCGATAGAAGACCTGCTAAACCCAACGGCTAAATCTAATGGTTTTGCTAGCGGATTTGCGAGCGGGATACCTGATGTGAACCCGCCGAGCCTTCAATGGAGATCTAATGATATGAAAATTCAAAATGCGGAACCGACACAATCTTCGCAAAAACAATCCCTTCGTCAATTTATAGGATCATTGCTAAGATCATCAAGATAATCCCTCCCACTTGCATGCCGGCTGCAAATCGCTGCATAAACTTATTGTTGTCGTAAGTCTTCGATGTCTGTTGTGCGGTAGTGGCTGCCATCAGCCTTTGTATTCTGGCATCTTCATCATCGGTAAAAGTTCTTTGAAAAACCTTTTTTTCAAGTCGGGCGATTCGGTTCGAAGCTGACTCGCCCGAGAACTTTTGACCCAGAACATTTCTTTCCATTGATTCTATGTCATAAGTTAACGGATCACTGCTGCTGCTTTGATATGCTGAATCACCTCTGGCGACTCTGTTTTTTGTGTTTTGAGGAGAGTAATAATTATACTGTCCGTTGTCATTATCCATATCGCCGCTGCCGACATTTTGCCACTGTCCGCTTCCATCTTCGGTATAATGGATATCACGGCCTTTTTTAGGGACATAAACAACCGTCTCATCATCTGAAGGCGTAACAAGCGGTTCAGTTCCTATGGTAGACAAGCGCAAATTATCCACACGTTCGCTCAGAGTACCTTTGCTTTCTTTCTTAAACACCTGTTTTTCCAAACGTGAAAGTCGTTTGTACACATCTTCGTTGGTAAATGTTTTATTAAAAACTTTTTGCTCTATTTTATCCACAACCGGGTATTTAACATCCTTTTCGGCCTGCGGTAGTTCTTCTTCTTGCGGCGAATTCATCGAACTTGCTCCGCCAGTACTGGCGTCAGCCGTCTTTTCTCCGGCAGAAGCCACTACATCAGCCTGCACATCCACAAAGAGTTTTTGTACACGCTGGTTTGTCGTTTCTTTAGAAATTTGTCCGTATATAGCTTTTTCAAGCCTGTTTAATCGTGTGGCATTATTTTCTTTTGGGTATGTGTAGCCGAAATATGATTTTTCAATTTGGTCGATTTTTGTGCCAAGAGCGTCTGTTGCTGCGTTTGCAACTGAAGTCATACAAAATATACAAGCCAATGTTAAAATGAATTTTTTCATAGTATACTTCACCCTTTTTCTGTTACTTCAAAGTAATAGATATTAAGACCTGCCTCAATTGACCGGGTTTTATAAAAGAGTAAAAAAGATAGTAAGAAAAACAGTACAAAAAAGTATAATGAAACCCTAAAACCTTCTATAAAAGAGTTTTTAGGCATAGCCGGAAAGTATTAGATTCAAAAAAAAGATGATGAATAAAAATTGTCTGTAAAATGTTTACTATGTAAAAATAACTGTCATGCTGAAGCGCTAAGCCTAAGCAGTTTTTATTAATTTTTCATGTTCAGCATCTTGCCAATTAAGTTTGGAGGCTTAAAGCTTACGATTACAGTTTGATAGATGCCGCATCAAGTGCGGCATGACAGCGAATTGAGTGCTTCAGGTGACAGTATGACTGATGCATTGTCGCATGGTTATTTACAAATAATCTTCAAACTTTTTATCCACAACAAACTCATATCCGCATTCATCAAAAGTCTCATATCCGCCAAGGATGATTTTTTTGTCGAGCATAGGATATTTTCGGCAGTAGATTGAACGGAGTAAATAGTCTTTGCACTTGTTGTCATCGCTTAACGATTTGCATGTGAATAATAATGCTCCCTTTTCGTTTTTTCCCGAAATGAAAAAATGATTATATTTTTTGTCCCATTCTCTCATCACATCAAATTGCTTTTCGGTTGTTATATAATCTTCACCATTTAAAAACACTATATTTCGACAGCAGTGACCGCACTGACGGCACTCACCTTTTACTATGTACTTTGAGGTGGAAAATTTAGAGAAAATAAAATCTATGAATTGTTTTATGGCTTTCATGGCTACTTAACCCAAAAATCGTTCCTCACCAAAGGAGTATCCAAATCATTAAACGCAAAAACCTGCACGAAGTAGTATCCTGCCTCATGTAAAGCAAAACTGTTCAAAAAATAATTTTGCGCTGTGTCAACATGATAGTCTTTTGACTGATATATTTTGTAACCCCAGTGCACATTTTTTTCTTCTTTTTTAACTATCTGAAACCGAATGTATTCGTTCTTGAATCCTTTTGGCATAAGAATAGCGTAGTATATAGGCTGCCCGACACTGAAAACTTTTTCATTTGTGTTGGTTTGTTTTGTCACGGGTGCAGAGCTGAAAACCAGCATTGGCGAGTTTTTATCACATCCGCTAAGTAGAACGGAAAGCAACACAAAAACTGCAACAAATAAAAAAGATTTTTTCATCATTTTGATTTAGACCGCAAATAGTCCGCTCTGGCTTTGATTTCTTTTTTTACAGATGCGTCGGTAGAATATTCCAAAAACTTTTCATAGTTCTCAATCGCCAGCGCAGAGTTGTTTTCTTTTTCATACGCCAACGCAAGAGCGTAGTATGCATAAGCATAATCAGGTTTTATTGAAATAGCTGTGCTCAGAACTTTCTTTGTTCTTTCCATGTTATTTTGTTCTGCATAACAGAGCCCTGCATTGAAAAGAGCATCAACGTTTTTCGGATTCAAAGTTATTATATATTCATATTTTTCAAGCGCTTTTGTTGTGTCACCGCTGTTTTTGTAAGCATTTCCGAGCTTTAAAAGTGCATCTTCAGTGTTGTTGTTTATTACAAGCGCTTTTTCAAACTCAAGAATTGCTCCTTTGTAGTCTTTTGCTTTTACACAAATATCGCCCAGTCCGATATATGCTTCAATTTCAGCTTTATCTATCTCAAGAACCTTGCAGTATACGACTTTAGCTTCATCTAGTTTATTGTATTTTACTAAAAGTTCTGCATAATCGAGCAAAAGTTCTTTGTCATCAGGACTTACTTCCAGAGCACGTTCATACTGTTCTATAGCTTTAGTTTTCACACCCAGCTCATCATACGAGCGTGCCATAGCTTTCATAGCATCAACATCGCCCTTGCTGAGTTCTGATGATTGTTCATAACAGCTGATTGCTTTTTTCTGGTTGCCTGCTTTTGAATAAGCCTCACCTTGAGCAACATATGCTTTTGAGAGATATTCTTTTACTTTTGCTTCGGGCTTTTGAGCGTATAGATTTTTGTATATAGCAATTGCTTCCTCATAGCTTTTTGTTGCATGAAGAGCTATTGCTTTGTTAAATAGCAGATTGTAGTCATTCTTATTTGTTGCAAGCAGCTCGTCGTATACTTTTACAGCAGAAGTATAATCCTTGTTCAAGTGATAGCTTCTTGCGAGTTCTTTTTTGGCTTCGTCATAGTTTGGATTTATCTCGAGTGCCTTTGTATAATTTTCGATAGCCTGCTCGTAGTCATTTTGTTTTTGATACACAACAGCTAAATTGTAGTAAGCATTATCATTTTTAGGATTGTACACTATATATTCTTTGTATTTTGCGATTGCTTCGTCATTTTTGCCCATGTCTGCAAGAAGATTTGCGTAATCAAACTTTAAATCTTCCAAATTAGGATTGATTTCAAACGCTTTTTTAAACTGTGCAAGTGCCAAATCATCTTTGTCCAATTTCACATACGCAATCGCCATATTCCCGTAAGACGCATAGTCATCAGGGTTTGCGGCTACAGCTTTTTTCAGCATTTCTACAGAGTTCGTGTAGTCACATGAACGAAGTAATGAAAGCCCATAGTTCGAGTATTCTTTGAACCCTGACGGATTTCTTGTGTAAAGAGCCGCATACTCATCAGAAGCTTCTTGGTACTTTTCATTTTTTAAATAGATGGAAGCGAGATTCTCTCTGGCCTCAGTGTTATCGGGATAGTACCCGAGAAATGTTTTAAAATAGTTTGTGGCTTCTTCATAGTTATTTTGCAAGAATCTTACGTTTGCAAGATTCAAATAATTATACTTATATTCAGGGAAAATTGTCATGGCATGGTAGTATGCCTGAAAAGCGTTCTCATAGTCATTTTGCTGCTGCAAAATATTCCCCATGCTTATGTAAACAAGAGCATCGTTGGGCTTTAACTTTATGGCTTTTTTGTAAGCCACAAGAGCATTTTGCCAGTCACCGACTTCAGAATACAGTCCTCCCAGCTTAATATAAAGAATCGGTTCATCCGGAGAGGACTCGAGAGCTTTCTTAAGCTGTTCTATTGCCTGAATAAAATTGTATTGCTTTTCTAAAGTGTTAGCAGTTTGAAAATACTGATACGACTCATCAGACATTTTGGCACATACAGATGTTGTACCTATAGCCAGGGATAATGATAAAGCCAATAACAATTTGCATTTCATGCTTTTAATTATCTAATTTAGCACCGCTTTTGTCAACCGACAGAAAATTGGCTGAAACGAAGTTTAAGCCTTATTTTCGTCGCCCCGGGCTTGACCCGGGGTCTCCGGTAAAGCCGGTCAAGATTGTGAGATTCCTACCCGCGCAGGAATGACGACACTATATTTAAAACAATTACTTTGCACTAAAAAATCGAGAGCTGTGCCCGCCTTCTCCGATTTTAATTCTTACGGATTTCAGACATTTCGGGCACCTGCCTGTGTATGCGGTTCCGTCTTTATTTTTGTAAATACGGGAATACACACCGCAGCAGTCAAACATTATGCCGATAAAATTGTTTTTATTTTCTTCCATAATTGTATTCTAACATTTTTTGCCGTGAATGTTTAGAAGTACTCTCCATTAGTTTTTGTCAGCTGTCTATACATTTCCATATTGCTGCCTAAATAAACTTCATCTTTGTCTGAATGTGTCCACACATTGAGAAACTCATTCGAATCTTCTATTTTTTTGTCAAAAGCGTGTTTAATCATTGTTTGTACAAATTTAAACTGTTTTTCAGGTCTCCAATTTTCAAAATCTTTTGAGATATCTTCTCTATTTTTAAGCTTCTCTTTTTTTAGTTTGGATAGTGTTTCTTGTTGAGTTATATTGCTATATTTATAAAGGCAGGAATTTTCAATAAGATTTTTCAAATCACCGTCTATGTTATTAATAAGAGTATTTTCGTCTTTTTTTTGGCGATAGTTTTCAATCAACATACAGGTCGCTAAAAAGTTATGTTTATGTTGTTTTTTAGAAACTAAAATAAACGAATCTGGGCGATTTATCTCCTTTGCGAGTTCCATGTTGAAATCAGCAGCCTCAACAAAGTTCTTGTTAAGATTTTTAATATTGTTTTCAAATTTTTCTAACTTTTCTTTAGAAAAATTCTTTTCTTCAAAAATTCTTTCAGCTTCATTTATAAAATACTCGAACTCCTGCACAGAAATAACTTCCGGCAAATAAGTTATAGGTGCTTGTAATATAACCTGATTAGTATTGCAGCCTATGTTACATCGGTAGTTTTGAGTGTATTCGGGGTATTTAGTATTAATAAGGATTGCCATCCCGTCCATATCGGAACCCGGCAGTGCAAGATTTTTAGCCGTAGAGCAGGAAGAATTAAATCCTGCATATAATGGGATGGAAGAAGTATTTTCAGCAAAATAATTTATGCTTTTAACCATTTCTTGCCGCATTTTTGAATTTACAAGATTTAAGTCAGGAAAACCTGTGAGCTCCTTATATTTTTGTACAAAAGCCTTTTGTTCATCGGGTTCAAAAGATTTTAAAATATTTAGAAATCTGTCGCACGCAGGATTAGGCTCCATATGCCCATTATCATAATTACAAACAGTACCATAAGTACTTGACATCTTTTCCAATAAATTCGGTATTTCATCTATGCCGCATAATCTTTGTTTCATAGATATCGGAGCATAATAATGGTTTGAAATATCTGAAATATTTAATATTGAAGAATTATTTGCATGAAGATTATCATCACGCTCACCTTTAAAAGGTACAGTGGTACTATATTTTGGCTTAGTAATGTGAGGAGACAGCAATATTTTCACAGAAGAGTTATCCTTTTATCTTGATAACGCTCCAAAATGAAAATACTTGCTACTTTTAAGCTTTTTGCTTAATTTTTTTTAACAATCAATTAGACGACAAATACTCAGACAATCGCCCGATCTGTCTTGAAAAGAACACTAAAATATTATATTTATTAGTCAGTAAGAACCTGAGGCATATCAACATCAGGTTTGCCCAGAACTCTAACCAATTCAAGGACTGATGCTTTCATCTGGCATTTTTGTGAAGTA
>JAVBRY010000067.1:0-2816 GCA_031547505.1 Candidatus Gastranaerophilaceae bacterium
AACTTTCAAATATTATCGAAATAGTCTGCCAAAATTACCGTTTTTTTCTTAAACTTTCTCCTTTTAATTCAAAACGATGTGCGGTATGCACAATCCGGTCAAGTATTGCATCTGCCAAAGTCTCTTCCTTAAAGACATCAAACCAGCTTGCCACAGGCAATTGACTGGCGATGATAGTTGACTTTCTTGCATGCCGGTCTTCAATGATTTCCATCAAATCCAATTGTTGCTGGTTATCCATTGTCGTTAATCCGAAGTCATCGAGGATCAACAGGTCTGTTTTAGCCAGCTTATCGAACAGGGAGATAGAGTTCCCTTCTCCACCATAACCGTGAATATATAAAATTTGAATTATCCTATCCTCAATCGGCAATGCTTCCAATTCCGCAATATAGGCTTGGTCATCAATATGATAAACCGCTGTACCATCGTGTTCTAACCATTCGCAGGGCAGAGTGGAAATTATATCAACTATACAGAAGTCCTGCCAATACTTAATACCTTGTTTTTCAACGACCCCGACCAAGCCAAACTCTTCACATTCTTTCGCAAAAGATTCGATTTCTTCCATAGTCATTGCGCTTTTCATAACAAGATAATCGTCGTGCTCCATCTTACTTTCGTTATCTTTCTTATATTGTACAAATCCACCGAGATAATATTTTTCAATATTCCGGATTGGAATAACTAAATTTATGTATGCTAATTCGATTGCCATAATTTTTAAAATTTAATTGTTAATCATTCAAATAAGATTTCTCCTATCTATATCTTCTATTTTTATGTTCAGTATTTCTATTAATTCCGGTTGCATATAGCTGTAAATATCAGGTATGTAAAGACAAACAATTTTCTTTGTCTTATAGATTTCTGGAAAATGTTTTCGAATATAATTTCGGTGGTGTTTTTCCATTACCACGATACTATCTGCCCAATTTAGTATTTCGTCAGAAAGAACGGTGTTTGCGGTTTTGTCTGTTCCTGCCGATTTCACTTCAAAGCGATAATCGTTTTCATAAATTTTGTGAGCAGTTGCACTTCTCATTCTATTTACAGTATAGACAAAAGCAATTTAAGTTTCCTGATTGGTAATACCGGTTGATTCATGCTATTAAAATTGTTTGTTTATTCATGTTTTAATGTATTTTTATTCACTGAACATTCTTTTCTTTTTGCAATTTCAAGTACCCCCTACTATAATGTAACAGGAGAAAAAATTAGTTTTGATTCAAAATCGCTACTTTGCTGAAAATCAATGAAATATTTTTCAAAAGTATTATGGGTTTTTATAAGTCAGTTATTTTTTTCAATTGAATGATATTTGTCTTTCATAACTTATTTTGAATAAATATACAGAAATTATCCTATGTAGCTAAAAAAACACTTTTTATCCTTTACTTGTGTTCGCTTGCATTAGGGTGGTGGGTGGGCAGAGCCTAAAAATGGCGAAGCCATTTTGGGGCATGGAGTTGGCGATGCGGTGTGAGAGAAACGAACACGGCGAAAGCCAACCATTTATAAAAATATGTTTGTCCACTTATACCTATTTTGTTTTAAAGTCATTGTCCCAAGTAGCAAACATTGATTTTTTTACGTCGCTGTCCTAAGTGAGCCTGAAAAAACAAAAAATTCTTATCTGCGCTTCGTTGCGCCCAACGTGCCGCCAGCTGCTTTTCGGGTGGGCTGCGGTGCGCTTCACTGTCCACCGATGCCGATGGTGATGCGGGCGGCAAAAGCTGAAAGCCACGCTTTCGCTCCGCCTGAAAGCAGGCAGGCAGTTGGGCGTTCGTGTTTGTCTGTCGTTTGATCTCAATTACAATGAATATCTTAATTTTCTTTATGTGCATAACTTATTCTATAACTATCTTATATACTCCTTAACCGGATACTCTCCCGCATGCTGACCTACTTTGTTTACTGTATAGTCTATTGATCCTTCAAGGTGTGAATTGTCACAAAAACCTTGATAATCTTTTGTGATCAATGTTTGTCCAAATTCAAGCTGAAAATCAATACTGCCTATTTTATCGAAACATGACACAAAAGTTACCAAATCCTCATGATCGATGTAATTAACCCAGATCAACAGCACCATTCCATCTTCGGTATTAGAAATGCCGGACGGCACTTTACTTGCAATAAAGGTTGCTTTTTGTATGAAATCCTCCATCGTGGGGACTTGCCTAGAAACATATTTTGTGCGGCATATCGAATAGAAACAAAAACCGCCCATTTTGTCTATATCTACAACGAAAGCTGCTCCATAGGTTTTATCAGGATATTGAAAAGAGAGTACGTCGCCTTTCTTAAATAAGGTTTCTACTTTTTTATACCGTTTCCTTTTTTGAGGTTTAGGATTGGGTGTACTGATTTTTTCGATGAATTTATCCAGTTCTTCCTGCCTTTCGATTCCGGCCTCTTCATCAACTTCGCTCCACCGGCTTACCGTACTCTTTTCTGCAATAACAGCCTTAACTTCATTAAGCATATCTTGGGTCAATGCTCCAATTTCCCAAAAAGCCAATGCATAAACTGTTACGCAAATCTCATAATCAAACTTATCGAAAGAACATTCTTTTTTATCATGAGCGAATTGTTCTTGTAGCTGTTCTATTCCCGCTCCTAAGTTATACATTTCTGTAAAGTGGGCATAGAGGTCATATGCCAAATCTCCTTCGATAATTTTTACTCCATCTGTTGCCATTTTATTTATCGTTTTAATTTATTTCTTAATCTTTGGTTTATGCTGTCGCACATGCCGCCCAACGTGCTGCGGGTTGCTGACGGCGGGCTTTGCGGGCGCTTTATTGTCCACC
>JAVBRY010000139.1:0-13941 GCA_031547505.1 Candidatus Gastranaerophilaceae bacterium
TTGCTTTTGGCGAATATGATGCGGTGATTGGTTCCAGATTTATCGGAAAAGGTGCCTTGGAAGGCGGAATGCCGTTTTACAAATTTGTCGCAAATAAATTTCTTACTTTGGCGCAGAATATATTGATAGGTGAAAGACTTACGGAATATCATACGGGATTTCGCGGTTTTACAAAAGAAGTTCTTGAAAAAACCCCATTGAAAGATTGTGATGATGATTTTATTTTCGATAATGAAATGCTTGCATTGATATTTTATAAAGGGTTTACAATCGGTCAAATAAGCTGCCCGACCAAGTATTTCCCTGATGCGTCTTCAATTAATTTTATGAGAAGCTGCAAATACGGTTTTGGGGTTTTAGGAGTTAGTTTCAAATACTTCCTTGCCAAAACGGGTCTTTTTAAATCTAAAATATTTAAAAACAATGCACGACCTCTAGATAAAAACGAAGAGCTCTCATATTATGAAGAAGCGTGAGCCGTGTGTGGAGGTTCTGTAGGTCGGGCTAAGCCCGCTGGAAGAACCAAACCGTTCGATAGCGATGTAGGAACGCAGGTGCAGCCGAGTACCACAGGAGCCGTTAAGTGAAAAATATTCTCTCAAAACCGGAAAACTTTTTTTTAATATTCTGCCTGTTTTTTGGGTTAATGTTTGCTATTATTAATCCACCGTTTCAGGCGCCTGATGAACCTGAACATATGTATAAAATGTATGGTTTTACTGAATTTTCAGCATCTTTTAAAGTATTAAATAATTATCCCGGCCAAATTTTGCCAACAAATCTTACTAGTATGGGCAAACAATACAAAAGGCTTATTTTTTGCAACGATAAAAAAACATCTAAAGAGGAAATTTTAAAGAGCCTCAGTGTACCTTTAGAAAAGAAAAAAACAGCATTCTCTGCATTTGGCGGAACTAGCTATACACCTGTTTCATATTTTCCTCAGTTTATTGTGTTGTGGTTTATGAAATTGATTAACATTAATCCTCTATGGATGATGTATGTTTTGAGGATTTGTTCGCTGTGTGTATATTTGGCTCTTATGTATACAGCTATACGTCTTACGCCCATAAAAAAATGGCTTTTTGTGATAATAGCGCTTCTTCCGATGTCATTATACTTGGCAGGGGCAGTCAGTACTGATGCCTTAACATTGGGCTTATGTTTTATTTTTATAGCTTATACTCTGAGAATAGCATTGGATGAACGGCATACAAAACTTACAAAAAAAGACTATATAATTTTTGGTGTTTTGATTTCTCTTATAACAATATGCAAATTCGCGTACCTGCCTTTAATATTCATGTACTTTATGATTCCTAAAGAAAAGTTCGAGTCCCAAAAGATTCGTCATATTTATTTTTGGACACTTTTAGGGATAAATATTATCTATGTTCTTATTTTTGTTTTAAGCGTTATCCATATAACAAAAGGATTAAATTCTTTTTGGAACTACACTCCTAAAAGCCAACTCGAACTGCTTAAATTCATTTTTACTCATCCAATCACTTATTTGAAAGGAGTTGCTGCTACGACAGCTAAGCTTCTCCCTGAATATGCTGATACTCTTATAGGTCGTTTGGGCTGGGTGGATACAATTCTACCGAAATTCGTAACATACTCATATATGTTTTTATTGGCATTGGCTGCTATTTTTACTACATCTGACGAGAATGAAAATATAAACTACGATTTAAAGGATAAAATTATCGGGATGATGATTTTTCTCTCTGTATATTTGATAGCTCTGACATCTGTGTTTTTTATATTTCAGCATTGGCCAATTATGGAAGGTCTTCAGGGAAGATATCTGCTTGCTGCATTTCCTTTGTTTTGTTTGTTTTTCAATTCTAAAAAAAGGGAATTTAAATACCTTCCTCTCCTAATAACTGTTTTGTCACTGTTTTTAATGTATGGAACATTTATTGCTCTAATAAAACGTTTTTATATTGGCTAGAAAGCGTTATTTAATTTTCATTGTAGAGATACAGCTTTTGTCACTTGTTCAAGCGTGCTGTTGCATATTAATAAACAAAAACTTATAATAAACAAAGTCACGAAAGGAGAATTATATGAGTGAACCGGTTCAGGTTAAGGCTAGCCACTTGTTGGTAGCGACCGAAGAAGAAGCAAAAAATGCGAGAGAAGAGATTTTAGCAGGTAAACCATTTGCAGATGTAGCTGCAGCTGTGTCGTCGTGCCCGTCAGGAGCTAACGGCGGAGATTTAGGATTTTTCCCTAGAGGTGTAATGGTTCCTGAATTTGAAATTGCTGCATTTTCAATGGATGTTGGCGAAGTTTCTCAGCCTATCCAAACCCAGTTCGGATGGCACTTGATTCAACTTACCGATAAACAAGACTAAGAATAATTATGCTTATAACAAAGCTTCGAAATTACCTGTCAGAGAATAATCTTGATTATCTTCTGATAAACACTACCGATGAATTTTTGGTAGAGTATAACGAGCCTTCAAACTGTGCCCGCAACATTGTTACGGGCTTTTCAGGCTCAACGGGCGATGCTTTGCTTTCAAAAGATAATCTCTGGCAGTTCGTAGATGGCAGATACCATGAGCAGGCGGATAAAGAAGTAGACTTGAATAAAGTTACTGTTGTTAAACAACAGATGGGCGAGGCTTTTTCGGACTTGATTATTGCACAGATTGAGCCGGGTTCTGTATTTGGAGTAGTTTCAAAAAAGATTTCACTAAATTTTTATAAGATATTGAAGAAAAAACTTTCCTCAAAAAAAGTTACTGTAAAACCGCTGGATATTGATCCTGTAGAAGGATTTGCGGAACTGAAATGCATGGGCTGCGATGAATCAGTTAGAGAAATTGATATCAAAATTACGGGTTTGAGTGCAGATGATAAGCTTAAAAAGATTTCAAAAAAGCTTAGAAAAAATCAGATTTACCTTGAAACAAGCCTTGAAAATATAGCGTATTTCACGAACCTTAGACAGTACAAAACGCCATTTAGCTCCACGTTTAAGGCAAAGATGGCAATTTTTAAAGATAAGGCCGTGATATTTACGGATGAAAAAATTAACAACAAGGAGATGACAGCTAAAAATTTTGAAATAAAACCTTTGGCAGAATTTCAAAATTTTATGTTTCCAAAAGCACAGGTTTTGTTTAATCCTTCAAGTATAAACTATGCGGATTACAGAATGATTAAACATCAAAGGCAAGGGCAGGCGGTTGAACTAAGAAAAAATAAAATTAGCCAGATGAAAGCCATTAAAAATGAATCAGAGATTGAACATTTTAAAAGCAGTTTTTGTAGGACTGATAAAGTTGTTTCAAAAATTGAACAGATGATTGAAGAGAATGACAATCTAAATGAATTGCAGCTGGCACAGGAAGTTGAAAAAGAATATCTAAATCAAGGTGCAAAGCAGTTGAGCTTTAAAACAATTCTCGCAGCAGGCGCAAATTCTTCGATTATTCACTATTGTCAGCCGTCAAAAGATGTCAAAATCAAAGATGGCGATTTTGTTTTGCTGGATTGCGGCGGACATTTTGAAGGCGGCTATTCGACAGATATAACTAGGGCTTTTGTTAAGGGAGCGCCTTCTTTGATGCAGAAAAAAGTTTATACAACTGTTTTAAAAATGTTCTTGAATGCCTATCATCACAAGATTACAACCCGAACAACTGGGCATACGCTCGATAGAATAGCCAGAAAAATCGCAAAAAAATCAGGGCTTATGGAACAGTGCGAAGGATTTAATTTCAACCACGGGCTGGGACATGGCGTCGGAATCAATGTCCATGAGGCACCGCCTGTGATATCTTCAGGTAAATTCGGAAAAACTTTTTTGAAAGAAAATATGGTTTTCACAATCGAACCAGGTCTGTATTGCAAGGATTTTGGCGGAGTGAGGTTGGAAAATACTGTTTATTTGAGAAAAAAAAATGGAGAGCTGGTTCTTGAATCACTTTCAAAAGCTAAATTTCAGGAAAAATGTGTAGACTTTGATTTGCTTAACGAACAGGAAAAAAAGTGGTTTTCGGATTGGCAAAACGGATAATATTCCCTCGTCCCATGGTAGAATAATCCTATGGAAAAAATTACAAGCCTTTCAAGCCAACAAATAAAAGATACTGTTAAACTTCAGCAGAAAAAATACCGTGCTGAAAGCGGGCTATTTTTGTTGGAGGGTTATAAACCTATTTTTGAAGCAAACGAGTCAAGTATAGAGATAAAGACTCTTTTTACAACGGAAAAATTTCTTTCAAAATTCGAGTTTTTAAAAGATAAAACTATTCTTGTAAATGAAGCTGTGCTTGAAAAAATTTCGACAACTGACTCAATGCCTGAGGCTGTTGCTGTGGCAAAACAGCCTGATTACAAAATAGCTTCTGAATTCAAGCGAATTGCTCTTATCGAAAATATAAAAGATGCAGGAAATCTGGGAACTATCATCCGTTCTGCTGCTGCGTTTGGTATAGAGAGCATTGTCCTTAGCGGTGATTCTGTGGATATTTTTAATCCTAAAGTCGTCCGCTCCGCCGTGGGTGCTTTGTTTAAGGTGCCTGTGGTTAAGATTGACGATTTGAAAAAATTTAAAAATGATTTTCCTAAACACAAATTTATCGCAACTATCGTTAATTCTAAAGACATCATAAATCCTGAAAATGTTAATTATAGCGAACCATTTGTCTTGATGTTCGGCTCAGAGTCAGATGGTTTGAGCGATGAATCAATGGAAATGGCAGACATAAAAACAACTATCCCCATGACTAACAAAGCAGAGTCTTTGAATCTGTCTGTTGCTGCTTCGATAATGTTTTATATGAGTGCAAAAAAAAGGGACTTGTAATAAGTCCCTTGGAATTCTTTGTGTAATTCCTCGTGTAGTGTAAGTGTAGGTTAGTGTGTGGTAGGTTAGTGTGTAATATAAGTAAAATTGTAATTATGTTTTATTTATTTTTTATTTATTGCTTACATATATATAAAGTATATTTGCAAAAAAAAATTGCCTTTTTGATAAAAAAGGCGTTTACATTCTGTTACATAACGGGCTAAAGCCCTTATAAATCTACTTCCCTACGAACTTATAAATTTTGAAAGCTTCACCATCAGCAAGAGCCGGAGGGGATTTGTATACAACTTTAAAATCTTTTTCAGAGAATGTGTCTAAAGGGTTAAAGTTATTATATGAAGACTGAATAATATAAATTCCTTTATGTTCTCCCTGTTGATTCAGATTTTTTCTGATTATATCTGACCAATTTTTTTCTTGGAACGTAATAGCTAAGCCATCGTTCCATTCAACATATTTTATGTATTTTTGCTGCATGTACGACCAGATTCTATTTTCAGGCAGATAATAATAAATTCCCAAAGAGAATGGATCATTTGCTGTGATGATAAAAGCATCTTTGGGGATATTTTTTTCAATGTAAACAGCAGTATCTTTTGTTGATGAATAATTATTTAATAAATCCATTAAATAAAAACGCAGCCCGTTCATTGTAGTTAGGATAAACATAAGCCCCAGTATTATATTCAATGATTTTTTTGTAATAACCTTAAATTTTTCTTGAAAATAAGGGCTTGAAAGCACAACCCAGAAACAAAAGATTAGTATTAAATAAGCACAGGCTATCCTTGAAGGATAAATATAGGCTCTGTAGCTTGATATATATATGAACCATTGGAACGTTATTCCAAAAAATGCGACAAAAAACATACGCAAATTTGTCAGCGCAAGTGCAACAAAAGAAATAAGTGTCAGCACTGCTAACAAAGCTCCCCCCAATAGAGGTATAAAGCTCAATGCTTTGCTTTTCACCATTGTGTAATCAAGTATATTAACAAAAAACTGCAGCATAACGGCTTTAGTATTATCTAATAGGCTCTCTATAGAAAATCCTATTGCAACATTGCTATTCATAGTACCGCATAGCTGAATGACCACAGCCAAAAGCCCCAGAGCTACTATAGAAACAGCTCCAATATTTATCTTCTTATCCTTATATGAAAGAACATTCCACCTTTTAATCACATTGTCATAAAGAAATATTCCGCCCAAAACAGCACTGAAGGCGAACATTATCACATGGGTGTTGGCAATCAATGCAAGCACTACTGCATACCATAGAGGCCTTTCCTGATTTTTGGTATATAAATATGCAGCAAGACATACCAGAAAGGGCAGTATTGAATAGCTTCTTGCTATGATTGGGAAGAAGTATAAAAATCCTGCACTTGCGAGAATAGAAAATTTAACAAACCTGCTGAACGGTGAAAACTGAAGAACCATAAAAGCCCCCAGTACTGTCCCGAGCCAGCATATAATCTGCATAGCAATGATGGAGAAATTAAGCTTTGCAAAAGGCATTACCAACAAATAAAAGAATGACGGATGTCCTTCGTTGACAAGGTGTTTCCATAAATCAAATACCGAAAGGTTTTTGCATAAAAGCCAAACCTGTGCCTCATCTGCCCATATCTCGTGGTTTAATACTCCATTCAGTGTTATTAAGGCGAAAAACGCGCACCACAAAATATTTATAACCAAACTCTTCTGTGCTTCTCTATCCATAATTCCCATCTTCCTATTGCTATCACCGCTCGGCAGAAAATCTATTAATTTTCTATACCTTTAATCTAAATCTATCATAAAGGAAAAATGCATGAAAAAAGCTACCTTAAAAAGGTAGCTTTTGTTATTCTATTCAGTTGTAATTTTGTTATCTTTATTATCTAGGAATCCCAGACCGGTTTGTTTTTAAATTTTTTCTCCTTTTTCTTAACTTTCAAGCAACTTTTCTCGTTGAACATGATTTTGAACTCGCTTAGTTCGTTTTCAATTTCTTCTAAACTGTCATCTAAACCATAGTACTTGTTTTTAGAAATCACGAATACGCCTCCTGTTAATGTAACGTAGAGTCAAACACATTTAGACCTACACACTAAAAAACGACATTTTTTGAAAAAACTTAAGTAACGATTTGTTAAAAAATATAAAATAGTTTTACTTGCGCTAAAAAACCACTAGAATGTTAGCAGGGGGAAATATGCCTTTAGTAGATAGTATTTTTGATATAAACGAGTTTTTAACAAGCGCCGTAAAAGAGGGTGCATCGGACGTACACTTAAGAATAGATGAGCTTCCGGTGATGAGAATCCACGGCAAGATTGTAAAAAAGGGAATCGCAGTTATAGGCGAAAAGGATGTCTCCCGTGTTTTGAATGTGGTATTGCCTAAGTACCTGAGAACCAAAGTCCAGTCAGCATTTGACTTAGACTTTTCTTATGAAATAAAAGGGGTCTCAAGATTCAGGATAAACCTTGGAAGGCAGATGGGAAACACATCTTTGGTATTCAGGATTATTCCTTATCAGATTCCTACAATGAAACAATTGCGATTACCTCCCGTAATTGAAAATTTTTCAAAATTTAATAACGGAATCGTTCTTGTCACAGGACCTACAGGATCGGGCAAATCTACCACAATTGCATCCTTGATAGATTTAATCAACAGCAAAGAACAAAAACATATCATTACGATAGAAGATCCTATCGAGTATATTTATACGAATAAACAGGCTATTATAACCCAGCGTCAGGTGGAGATTGATACACTATCATTTCCTGACGGTGTTAAATTTGCATTGAGACAAGACCCTGATGTTATACTAATCGGGGAAATCAGAGATATTGAGACCATGACCAGTGCCATGAAGGCGTCTGAGACCGGTCACCTTGTAATAGCATCTATGCACACGAATGACGCTATTCAAACTATTAACAGAATTATTAACATGTACGACGTGAAAGACAGAGACCACGTAAGAAAACAGCTCGCTGAAACTATAAGAGGTTCTATCTCTCAAAAACTTATTCCTACAAAAGATGGAAGAGGCAGAGTGCCGGCATGTGAGATAATGGTAGTAACTCCTACTATCAAAGATTTTATTATCAAAGATGAGTTGGAGCAGATTTATGACCTTGTTAAAAAAGGCAGCTACAACGACATGATTACGATGAATATGTCCTTGCTGCAGCTTATAAAAGATGGTGTTATTGCTCAGGAAGTGGCTCTTGAGGTCAGCGATAACAAGGTAGAAATCGGACAAATGCTCAGAGGAGCATACCACGGCACTAAAGAGAAGTTTAATATCAGCTATTAGACAAATAATATCGCGTCCGTAGGACGCAGCAAATGAACGAACGTATGGAATCCGCTTTAAAAAAGCACCATACCCGAATAAAGCCCAAACCAACAAAATAAACAATAATCTAACATCCGAAGGCAAGGGCTTCTCCAAAAACAACCGCATAAATCTATCGCACAAAAACAAAAAACAAATAAACTTTATGACGGTATGGTGCTTTTTTAAAGCGGATGGAAGGAGAGAGGACATTTGCTTAAAAGTGAAAAACTTGGGAAAATAAGAGAGAATGCAAAACTTTACTACCGACGCAATTAATTTGAAGTCGTACAATCTTAGCGAGTCCGATAAGATTGTCGTTATGTATTCTAAAGATAAAGGCATTATGCGCTGCGTTGCTAAAGGCGTGAAAAAAACCACAAGCAAACTCGGCGGCCGCATGGAAGCTTTGATAGCGAATAAACTAATGCTCCACAAGGGCAAGAATCTTGACACTATCTGTCAGGCAGAGGCTATCAATACTTTTAAAAACACCAGAAACGATATGAATAAACTGTTTTATTCTATCTATTGTTCGGAAATTGTGCACAGCTTTGGGGTTGAGAACGACCCGAACAGCGAAGAGATTTATAACTTGCTGTATATGGCGCTTCAAAGTATCTCCAAGGCAGAAAATAAGATTGAACTGCTTATAGCAGTCTTGAAATTTCAACTGAAACTTACTCACATTGCGGGATATTCGCTGGAATTGGAGAGTTGTGTGGCGTGTGGATGTACGCTTAAGTCCGATACAGAGGATGATATTTATTTCTCTGTGACGCAGGGCGGCACGATTTGCAAAAACTGCAGACCCGGAGCTATTAAGGCGACGAAGCTTCATAACAAACTGAGAGGCTTTTTAACAACACTTTTGCAGTTGGACTACAATACAAAATCCAGATACGATGGGCTTGCTAACGAAAAAGTATGCGATTTTTGCTTCAGCCTTTTGAAGGCACATGTGGAACAGTACGCACCAAAGAAGATTAAATCATCAGAGATGATAGAGATTACTAAATAGGGAAATCATAGCTCCCTCGCCCCTTGGGGGAGAGGGTTGGGTGAGGGGTTTCAAAATTTCTGAGATTCCCGCCGAAGCTTATCCTGAACTTGTTTCAGGGCAGGAATGACAAACGACCATAACCAAAGGAACAAAAAACATGAGAGACTTGGCACAATACATTGAACACACGCTTTTGAGACAGGATGCAAAAGCGGAAGAAATAATTAAATTAACCGACGAGGCTAAAAAATACAACTTTAAAGGCGTCTGCGTAAATCCTTGCTATATAGAGCTGGCAAAAGAACAACTGGCAGGAACAAAAACATTGGTTGTTACCGTTATTGGTTTTCCTTTGGGTGCAAGTACGACTGCATCTAAGGTTTGTGAGGCCAGAGATGCAGTGAAAAGAGGCGCTGACGAGATTGATATGGTTATAAATGTTTGCGCACTGAAAAATCAGGACTATGAATATATCAAAAATGACATAATGGAAGTCAAAGAAGCCTGCGGCGCAAAGTCATTGAAGGTTATTATCGAAACTGATTTGCTGGAGAAAAGTGAAATCAAAAAGGCATGCCAATTGGCTGCCGAAGCGGGCGCAGATTTTGTGAAAACCTCAACAGGCTTTGTTAAAAACGGAGTCGGTGCAAAATCCGAAGATGTGAAACTTATGATGGCGACTGTTGCACCATTGGGACTTCAGGTGAAAGCTTCAGGCGGAATCAAAAACAGAGCGATAGCAGTCGAAATGATAAACGCAGGCGCTGAAAGACTCGGAACAAGCTCAGGTGTTGAAATAGTCTGCCCTGATTAACGTATTTTATTTTTTTGAAATCCACTTATTATCTTTGACATAAAACCGCCACGGCAGATCTGCTGCTTTCTTGATGCCGATTCTTGTTGTTGTGACTATATCTTTAGCATTGATTTTCTCTCCGTCTTCAATCCAGACCACAGAATTCTTTGCCGTGATATCAATTTCATTGAGAGTGCAGTCAATGGACATCTCTTTACAGAGGATAGACGGACCGTTTGCCCGTTCAATATTTTCAACAGGCTCAAGTGCCCGAATCAAAACCGCGCTGCCATACCCTTCTTTTTCTGTGACAACATTCGCACAATGATACATCCCGTAAATGAAATAAACATAGAATGTTCCGGGTTTTTCAAACAGGGTCTTGGAGCGTTTTGTCACTCCGCAATGAGCATGACATGCAGGTTCTTCTTGCTTGTAGGCTTCAGTTTCGACAATGATTCCTTTGTAAGTCCTGTCGTTATATTTTCTGCAAAGAACCTTGCCTAAAAGCTCTTTGGCAACAACCAAAGTGTCTTGTGCAAAAAAATCTCTCTGCAATTTTTCCATAGTTCTTAATTACTCTCTAGATGTCATACCGCTGTGTTAAGCTATGGAATACACTTTAATATAGTTCTGAGCGGTATCTAAATGCATTAATTTTCAGACCCCGCTCATACAAGCGTTGTGCTAATATGCTACAATTATGCAGCGGGGTGACATCAGTATATAAAGGCTATTTACCGGAAAGCTGAAAAGTGTCTTTAGTGAGACCCTTGAGCGGCGTAGCTTTTTTTGAGCCGCAGCCTGTGCAGTCTAATTCAGTTTTCTTGAATAAATCTTTTTTAAATACGTTATTATCGACAGTGTTTAATTTTCCAACGTTCACAATTTTTCTCCCTAATTTAAGAACGAACCTAGAGTATAACATGAGAAATATTAATTGTACAGCGTACAATTAATATAAAATGTATGTCAGTTTTAAAAAATTTAAAATATAGAAAAATTTATTATCATCCCGCAGGTTCCATTATTGTAATTTGTCATTAATCTGTGCTGTGCGGGATCTTACCAGCTACGAGTGTTATAATCAAACAATGGAAAAAGAATATTACGTCTACATTCTGACAAACTACAATCAAAGCACTTTTTATACAGGCGTTACAAATAATTTAATTAAAAGAACATATGAACATCAAAACAAAGTTGTTGAGGGTTTTAGTGCAAAATATAACTTAGACATAGTTGTATATTATGAAATTCATTGTGATATCGAAAACGCTATCAAGCGAGAGAAACAAATAAAAAGATACAGCAAGATTTCAAAGATAAATCTTATTAAAAAAGAAAACCCTGAGTTTAAAGATTTATCGCAAAATTGGTAAGATCCCGCACCGCAAAGACTATTGCATACCGTGAAGTCGGGACCTGCGGGATGACAATTGACTTTAGCGAAGATTGCGAAGAAAATTATCAACACTTGTAAAACATTGCATATTGAGTAATCTTTGTATATTATATATATTAACAAATGGTTAGCAATTATAAGGATGGGCCATGTCATCTGACAGGAACACTGAAATTTTAAACGAATCATCTGATAAAACTATATCTATTACCTTTGATGAAAGCGCGTCACAAGAAGCTGAGAGAAAATGCAGAACTCTTGCTGTCGTCAGAGCGTTGATTGCTAATGTCGGTATTGCAACAGTAAAACTCGTATGTTTCTTTTTTTCAAAGAGCTCGGCGATGCTTTCAGAGGCAATTCACTCTTTCGTGGATTCGTTTAACAGTATCTGTCTGTTGGTAGGTATCAAAAGAGGCTCAAGACCTGCCGACAGTGAGCACCCGTTCGGGTATGGACTAGAAGCCAATATATGGGCGATGTTTGCAGCTATATTGATGTTATTAGGTACATTGGTAGCATTCTACAGCGGTTTTGATAAATTTTTTAACGTGCATGACCACAGTGATTTGTTGAAAAACTATCATTATATTGCAATAGCTTTGATTGTAAGCATATTGTTCGAAATTTGGGCGGTAGCCAGTGCTTCTAGAGCTGTTCTTAATGAATTTGAAATTGAGGAAAGAAATTTTATAGTTAATTTTTTCCGTTCAATAAAATATGTCAGTCAGACCAAAAGCCCTACGACAAGGTTCGTTTGGTATGAAGATGTTGCGGCATTGGCTGGTGTAATCATTGCATTAGTTGCATTGACGATTGCAAAGTTCGTTATGGCTCCTGACCTAGCTTATGTTCCGGATGCGATTGCGTCGTTTATAATCGGTTTTATTCTCTTATTCTTAGCTATTTATCTTTTAAAACATAACGTAAGCTCACTGACTGTGCAGTCTGCAGAACCTCATGTTGAAGAAAAAATTAAAGAAATTGCTTCAAATATCCACGGAATCACGGATGTAGTTGAGTTGAAAACAATTGATTTGGGTGCATCGGGATTGATTATTAATATGACTATCGAAGTCGACCCCGAGACTCAAATGAAAGACGCAGACGACATCGCAGAGATGCTGGAGCGTAAAATTAAAACCAGAATCAAAAACGTAACTTATATAACGATTGAACTCCAGGCACATGATGCTGAAGAAAACTGGGAAGAAAAATTCAGCAATGTCATAGCCGAGGGGATTGAAGTCGGTGCTGTTGACTGCAACGAAGCGAAAATGATATCCAATTTATCAAGCTTTGCAAACACTGTTGTGCGTGAAATTATGATTCCGAGAACAGACATTGTTCTTGTTAATACTGAAGAAAACATAAACAACCTTGCCGAATTGATTCTGTCTTCAGGTCATTCACGTATTCCTATATACAAAGACACGACGGACAACTTAATCGGTGTTATTAACGTAAAAGACGTTTTAAAAGTTATAAAAAATAATAATGTAGATGATGATTTTTCTATCGAAACTCTTGCACGTGATATTTTGATTATTCCTGAGAACAAGTTTATCAGTGACTTGTTGAGTGATTTTATTTCTTCAAAAAGCCAGATTGCAGCTGTTGCGGATGAGCATGGCGGTATTGCGGGCATAGTTACGATTGAAGATATCCTTGAAGAAATTGTCGGTGAGATTTATGACGAATTTGATGAGGTTGAAACCCCTGAAATTGTTAAAATTGACGATAATACATTGAATGTTTCTTGCAAAATGCCTATTGAAGATATTAACGAAAAATATGACCTCGACATCCCGATGGAAGATTTCCAGACTATAGGCGGGTATGTATTCGGACTTTTGGGCAGAGAGCCTGAATTGAATGATGTTATAGAAGACAGAAATATTACTTATACGGTTTTGGATATTGACGGCAGAAGAATCTCCCGTCTGAAAATGTATAAAGAAACCCCGTTTTTAAATAAGCCGGAAAATGAGTTTGAGGAAGTCCAGGAATCTCAGGAAAAAGAGTAACACAGTGTTATGCCCGAGGGGCTATTTAACTTATTTGAAAATTCCTTGATAATGAAATCAAAAAGATTAAAAGGGGAAACTTATGATAGAGTTATTTGTTTTAGAAAACTGCCCATATTGCAGAAAAGTAATGGAATATTTTGATTCGCACAATATTGAATACAAGAAACTCAATATCTCTGAACCTGATAACCTCAACAAACTTGTTGAATTGGGCGGAAAAGGACAAGTTCCGTTCTTGAACGACCCTGAAAATAACATCAGCATGTATGAGTCGAATGATATTATCGACCATGTTTCAAAGATGCAGTAAATTATTTCACAATGAGTTTTTTAAAGAGGGGGTTATAGGGAAGGACCCCTAGAGATAGTCGTCTTGCGAAAGATTAAATATCTTTCGCCCCATTCCTTGGGAGGCTCTGACCCCTATTGTGGTCGCTTAGAAAAGTTTGGTTTTAGGTGCCAATTTTATCCGAGCTGTCTTGGATTACCGGCGGCTTCGCAAAAGCGTGGTTTTGCTTCGCAAGACGGGCTGGGTCACTTCG
>JAVBRY010000227.1:0-16566 GCA_031547505.1 Candidatus Gastranaerophilaceae bacterium
CCTTGTTTATCCAAATGACCAATGTCGCCTGTGTGGAACCAGCCATTCTCGTCAATGACTTCTTTAGTCATTTCAGGTTTTCCGTAGTATCCCTGCATCAAATTGCCGCCACAGGCAAGGATTTCACCTGTATCCTCAATTTTTAATTTAACAGAAGGAAGCGCTTTCCCGACAGAGCCCAATCTTTGGTTTTTAGGATAGTTTGTAGTCAACGTAGGGCTGGTTTCGGTCAATCCGTATCCCTGATAAACAGGAATACCGATGTTTTCAAAGAATTTGGCTACTTCAATATCCAACGGTGCTCCGCCTGAAATAAAACCTTTCATACATCCGCCAAAGTTGTCGTGGATTTTTTTGAACATTATTCTCTTAACGTTCATAGGCATTATCGGCGCAATTTTCAGCATTAAATTAAATAATGCTTGAACATTTTTAGGTAGTGCTTTGATTTCCTTGTCTATGCCAGCTTTTAAGACTTTTATAAACAAAGGCACAGCAATCATATATGTAACTTTTCGCTCTTTCATTGCTTCAGAGATGGACTTAGGGCTCAATGCTTTGACATAGCATATCTTCGCACCCATATAGAGCATTCCGTTAAAGCCTACATTAAGCTCCAGCAGGTGGTTTATCGGTAATATAGATAACAATGTTTCGTCTTGAGTGATTTTAAATATGGCTTCAAAATCTCTCATCTGAGAAAGAATATTGCCAAAGCTTATCATTACACCTTTTGGGTTGCCTGTTGTGCCTGATGTATAAACAATTAGAGCTGTTTCATCCAGACTTCTCTGACGTGCAATATCTGCGTCAGTGGCTTTGAAACTGAATATCGAAGGCGTCTGTTCGTTTTCAGACTTTTCTTCTATTACATATATGTTTTTAATAGAAGTAACGGTCTTTTGTATCTCAAGTGCCGTTTCAAGATAATGATTCGAAACACAAATCGCACACGGATTACAATCTGACAGTATAGAAGTCAATTCGGGCACGGTCAATTTCACATCCAATGGGACTGTGATTGTCCCCGCCTGAATTGAAGCAAAGAATGCAATTCCAAACTCAGGTCTCGATTCAGAGAGAATAGCCATTCTCTCACCCTTTTCAATACCGCTTTCAATCAGATAGTTCGCAAAATTCTTCGCCTGTCTTGAAAGTTCGATATAACTGAGCTCTGACCAAGAGCCGTCTTTTTCTTTTATGGACAATGCTTTTCTTGTCGCAAAAACATCACCTTTCATCTGCATTACATCCAGGAAGTTGTCTGCTTTCCAAGGGTTAGACTTTCTTCTTTCAAGAGATTCCTTCATGAATTTAACCCTGCGTTGAAGTTCGTCCGCAATCTCGCCCTCGACTTTTTCTTGTACATCAAGAGGCTGTGCAAATTGAACCCAGATAGGAGTGAATAATCTCGGCAATTTTTTACCCCAGCTCCAGGCTTCATATCCGCCTGAAATAGCAAATGGCACAATCGGAGTTTTTGCCAGTTTATGAATAACAGAGACGCCTTTTCTGAATCTTTGTATCTGCCCGTCTTCAGTGAGTTTTCCTTCAGGGAAAATGCATATCGCATTGCCTTTTTGAAGCTTTTTAATAGCACTCATTAAGCCTTCTTCACCCTTTGACGGAGTGATTGAAATTACGTTGAAAAGCTTGATAATGTGTTTAACTATCGGCATTTGAAATGCATAAGGTCCTGTAACAAACCATAATGGTCTGTCCACAGCACAAATCAATATCAAAGAATCCCACCAGCCTGTATGGTTCCCGGCGAATATGACACCGCTTTGAGACGGAATGAATTCTCTGCCTTCAACTTTAACAGGGTAGAAGAGTCTGAATATACTTGCAATGGTGAGCCTGAACACAAGATACCCGAGCATTTTGTCGAACAATAATATCAAGAGCGCTACCACACCCGCAAATATCGCAACGGATTTGAATATTACAAAGTAGTTCACTGTTTTTATAAGAACGGATATTAATAACGTCACACTTATGAAAACAAATGTAGAGATTGATGAACGTACACCGAATACTTTACCTCGGATTGAGCCCGGTACTGCTTTTTGTAAAAGGGTATCCAGTGTAATTGTCACTGCTGCATTGGCAACACCTATTGTTATGAGCCAGAACCAGGCTTTTTCCATTGTATCAGCCATTGAACAAGTTGACAGTGTAACCAAAAACAAGATAAAAGCTCCGCCCAAGATGAACGGCAGCTTGATTCTTTGGCCTATCAATAAAACAAGTACAGAACCTGAAATTATACCAACGCCCAGCATTAACCTAAGATGACCCAATCCTGTGACATCCAAATGGTAGTAGTCAACAGCAACGGCATTTAATATATTAAAAAACGAAGCGGTTATAGTTGAAAGAGCAAAAGATAATAATACGGTGTTTCTCGCAAAGTTATGCTTTTTAAGATAATTTACACCTTTTTTAAAATCCTGAACAAAGCTGCTTTTAACTTTTGAAATTACCTGCCCTAAGTTTACAGGCAAGATAAATAACGCAGAAAGAGCATATAACAAAATACAACCGTAAAAACCTGCATTCATTCCATATCTGACAATCATCGCAGCAGAAATCACACCGCCTATGAGAATCGAAAGCGAAACAGTACCTGATATCAATGAGTTTGCTCTTTGGAGATTTTGAGCTTTGACCACATTGGGCACGGAGCTTATATATGACGGGAAATAGAACGCTGCCCCCAACCCTGTCAAGAACGCACTGACATAAGCAATATTGACAGCTTGTTCCAGAGAAGAGATTGTGCCCATCATCAAAATACCTGATACAACAAGTATTTTAAATACGTTTACTGTGCATAATATTTTCTTCTTAGAGATTTTATCCGCCAAAATACCGGCAAACGGAGCAAATAAGAACGAAGGAAGCATAAAGAAAAACATTATCAGCGCTATGTCAGAGCCTATCTCGACCCCGAATCCGATAATATAAGAAATCAGCGCAACCTGTATAATTGCGTCGGCGAGATATGTGGACAGGCCGCTAAGATAGAGTCCTGCGAAGTTTTTGTATGATGCTATTTGTTTTGTCATTTTTTGCTCCTTAAGATTATGGTTCTGTAATATATATTTAGTTTACCATTCAACTATTAACTATTCAACTATTCTTTCTTTTATTTTCTAATTATTGTTACAATCTGAAATATAATCCGACCAGCTACTTAATTTCTTCAACAGCTCTTTTTTCTTATCCTGAGACATTTTCGGTGCAATTTTTTGCACAATATCAGAGTAGTCAGCCCAAATCTCATCTAAGAGCTTTGAACCTTTAGATGTTATTTTGATTATCTTTACCCGCCGGTCACCCTTTTTGTCATTTCTTGTAATAAGACCGTTATTCTCAAGCTTATCCAGCATTTTTGTAATGTTAGAAGCAGTAACCAAAAGCTGGCTGCTGATTTCATTTTGCTGAACACCATTATCTTTTCCTATGTGTTTCACAATCATAAGAATATTAAATTTTGCTATGTTCAAATCAACCCTGGCTAAAACTTCATCAATTTGGGAGTTGATTTTCCCCCACAGAAAACCTATGGTATAAATCAAGCGGGATTCATCGTCCTGCCCGTCCAAGTATAAATTAGAACTATCCATAAAATTCCACCAAAAAACTTAAGAGAATAAGTGACTAAAATTAGTTTACCACTTAACTATCTGCATGTAAATGTTTATTATGTCTAAAAACCATGTCCGAAAACAGCCGGATTTCTTTGTTGCACATGATATAATAAGCCAATACAGACAAGGGATTAAAGAATGACGGACAATAACAACGAAAGCGCTTTGTATGCAGCATTTAAAGCAAAAGATGCACGCTTTGACGGACGTTTCTTTGTTGGTATATCATCAACAGGAATATATTGCCGTCCTGTGTGCCGTGCAAAACAGCCAAAGCCCGAAAACTGTACTTTCTATTCCACCGCAGCAGAGGCTGAACAAGCTGGATACCGTCCCTGCCTTTTATGCAGACCGGAACTCGCACCTGGTTCTTCAATAACAGATGCGACGGCAAACTTGGTTTATCGTTCAGCAAGAATGCTGGAAGAAAATTGCGGCAGCGGACAAAGTTTAGAGGAAATTGCACTACAACTCGGCTGCACTGACAGGCATCTGAGGCGTGTATTCAGCGCAGAATACAATGTTTCGCCTGTTCAGTATTTACAAACCTGCAGACTGCTTCTTGCTAAAAACCTTTTGACAGATACCGACTTATCGGTACTGGATGTTGCGATGGCAGCGGGTTTTGGGAGCCTGCGCCGTTTTAATGACCGTTTCAAAAAACATTACAACCTTTCACCCACAGCTTTAAGAAAACAAAGAAAATCAGAAAAAAACACAAAAAAACAAAGCGGTAGTATTACTGTCGCCTTGGGTTATAGACCGCCTTATCCGTGGGAGCAAATATTAAATTTCCTTGCAGGGCGTGCAATCACCGGCATAGAAACAGTAAAAAACGGCGAATATATGCGTACTGTTGATTTAATCACTGATGAACAAAAACATATATATGGCTGGCTGAAAGTGGGTCACAATCCCAAGAAAAATGTATTGACTGTTACAGTGAACGAAACTTTACTGCCTGTATTGCCGCAAGTTTTGGCACGGGTAAAACGTCTGTTTGACTTGAATTGTGATCCGTATGCTGTGTATGAAACCCTTGCTTCAATGGACGATATCCGATCAAATCTTTGTGTTTTTGGAACTCGTCTACCCGGATGCTTTAATCCTTTTGAAATGGCAATAAGGGCTATACTTGGACAGCAGATTACTGTGAAAGCAGCGAGTACATTGGCTGCAAGAATTGTTAAAACATACGGCACACCTGTCCAAACTGACACAGAGGGCTTGACTCATGTGTTTCCGACACCTGAAGGCATCATTGCTATGGGCGAAGATATTGAAAATAATCTCGGCTCATTAGGCATCACTTCGGCACGGTCGAGAACTATTTTTGCGCTGGCACAAGCTCTTGTTAACAAGGAAATTAATTTTGATATTTGTATTCATCCTGAAGAAGAAATGAAAAAAATGATGAACATTAAGGGCATCGGAAGCTGGACAGCACAGTATATTGCGATGCGTGCGATGGAGTGGACAGACTCTTTTCTTGAAACTGATGTCGGCATAAAAAAAGCGCTCGAAGGATATTCGTCAAAAGAATTATTAGAAATGGCAGAAGCCTGGCGTCCATGGCGAAGCTACGCAACAATCAACTTATGGAATTCACTGTAAATTCAAAAACAAGGAGACCACAATGTATTATTCAACAACATATCAATCACCGATGGGAACGATTACACTTGCCTGCGAAGGGAATAATCTCATAGGACTTTGGCTTGATAGTCAAAAATACCACGGCAGTAAAATCCTCGAAAAAGCTACAGAGAAAAACGACTTGCAGGCATTTCACTCGACAAAAAAATGGTTGGATAAGTATTTTACAGGTAAAAAACCTGATATTTCAGAATTACCTCTAGCTCCTATCGGCGGTGAGTTTCGTCAGGATATATGGAAAATTTTGTGTGAAATCCCGTACGGAAAAGTCATTACCTATAATGATATAGCTAAAAAAATGGCTAAAAAAAGAAGCAAAGAAAGAATGTCCTGTCAGGCAGTCGGCGGCGCTGTGGGGCATAATCCAATATCTATTATCATTCCCTGTCATAGAGTAGTAGGCTCAAACGGAAGCCTGACGGGTTATGCAGGAGGAATTGATAAAAAAATAAAGCTGCTTGAACTTGAAGGCGTTGATATGGCTAAATTATTTATTCCAAAGAAAAGTACAGCACCATAGATAAGGGTTAATTTTATGATTTCAGATAAACAGAAAGAAAAAGCGCGTATTTTTTCAGGTATGCACAAGGGAAACAAAATGTTTGTACTACCGAATGTCTGGAATGTCGGCAGCGCTTATGTGTTTGAAAAACAGGGCTTTAAGGCGGTGGCGACATCGAGCGCCGGTATTGCTTATGATTTAGGATATCCGGACGGAGAAGATATTTCTTTTGATGACCTCTTGTGGATTGTTGAAAAGATTGCAAACCGTGTAGATATTCCGCTTTCAGTAGATTTTGAACGTGGCTATTCTGAAACATACGAAGGCATTAAAGATAATGCACGTAAACTGCTTCTCGCTGGAGCTGTCGGGTTCAATATCGAAGACGGCTTGCCGGACGGCACATTGAATCCACTGAATATCCAAATCGAAAAAATCAAAGCCCTCTCTGAACTAAAGAGTGAGTTGGATATTGAATTTGTTATCAATGCGAGAACATGTGCCTATTGGTTAAATGTCGCTGACGAAGAAGAGAAATTTAAAATCGCCGTTGAACGAGGCAATGCCTTTATAAAAGCGGGTGCAGATTGTGTATTTATACCTGATGTGGCAAATGAGACAACGGTTTCAAAACTTGTTAACAAAATAAACGCACCAATAAATGTTCTCTTAAATGCTGCATTTAATGACTTTAAAAAACTTGAAAAAATCGGCATTCGTCGATTGAGTGTAGGCTCTTATCCTGTGAGATATATCTATAAAGAAGTCATAGATATGGCGAATAAATTATATAGCGGTGAAGTTGCCAAACTGCTAAATAACGATTTTTCTTACGCAAAGGCAAATAACTACTTCGGGAAAAAACATAACAATGATTAATTTGTGCTATCATTAACAAATTAACGTTTAGGAGGGTATTATGGAAACAAAAGACTGTAACGGAACTGTATTAGCAGACGGTGATTCTGTTGTTGTACAAAAAGATCTGCCGGTTAAAGGGTCTTCCCAAAAGATAAAAAGAGGAACGGTAGTTAAGAAAATCAGACTTACTTCAAATTCCGAACAAATTGATTGCAAAATCAACGGCTCAGGAATTGTTCTTAAGACTTGTTTTGTAAAAAAAGCTTAATTTTATGAAGTAATAAAAAATCTTCATTTCACCATTTCAGGTAATTCTTTTCATCAAGCATCCGGGCATAATATAAAAAGAAAAATAAAAAGAAAGAAACCCGATGAAAAAGCTTCAAATAAAAAGGATCTATGAAATGCCGTCCCCTGATGACGGGGTTAGGATTTTGGTTGACCGATTATGGCCAAGGGGTGTCAAAAAAGAAGATGCACATTTAGACTATTGGTTTAAGGACATAACTCCGAGCTCGGATCTACGCAAATGGTTCGGGCACAAACCGGAACGTTTTGAAGAGTTTTCAAAAAATTATGTTGATGAACTAAAATATCAACCAACTACGATTAAACAAATTAAAGATATGCTTAAAAATAAGAATGTGAGCTTAGTTTATGCAGCAAAAGACCCTGAAATTAATCATGCAATTGTTCTTGAAAATTTTATAAAAAATAGTAAATAATTAACGATTCGTTTCCATCAACTTAACTGTGTTCAGCATCAAGGAAGCTATTGTCATTGGACCGACCCCTCCGGGAACAGGTGTAATGTAAGATGTGCTCTCTGACACTGCCTCAAAATCAACATCCCCTGTGGTTTTGTTGTTTTCGTCTTTGAAGATTCCTGCATCCACAACAACACAGCCCTGCTTTACCATTCCTGCTTTGATGAGCTTTGCTCCCGCAGCACAGATTAAAATGTCAGCGGTTTTGGTTATTTCAGCAAGATTCGTTGTGTAGCTGTGGCACATAGTTACAGTTGCATTACGTTTAAGCATCAATTGTGCAATAGGCTTGCCGACTATATTTGAACGACCTACAACAACAACGTGTTTGCCTTTAATTTCTATTTTGTATTCATCAAGCAAAAGCTCAATCCCCATAGGCGTACATGGATAAGCGTAAGGCTCCTGACCGGAGAACAAAAGTCCTAAATTCTCGGGCGTAAATCCGTCAACATCTTTTTTCGGCGAAATCAAATTGATTATTCTGTCTTTATTAATGTGTCTAGGGAGCGGCAATTGGACAAGGACAGCTGTTACATCAGGGTCATTGTTAAGCTCTTGAATTTTTTCTGCCAGCGTTTCTTCTTCTACATCCGCAGAATAATTAACCATAAGCGAATTAATCCCGAGACTCTGTGCAGTTTTTTCTTTGCTTCCGACATAAAGCTTGCTGGCAGGATTGTCACCTGCAAGAATTACAGCCAATGTAGGCTTTTTAGCCATTGCATCAACTTTGACCTTTAACTCAACCAGAATTTTATCTCTTAATTTTTTTCCGTCTAATATTGTTGTCTCGAGACTCACGCCCATTTCTAACCCCTATTTCTTTTTTCTATTCCCATTCGATTGTAGCAGGCGGCTTTGATGAAATATCATAAACCACACGATTTATACCATCTACCTCATTTATAATACGTTTTGAAATTGCACCGAGCACCTCATACGGTAACTGCGCCCATTCAGCGGTCATTGCATCTTTGCTTTCAACTGCACGGATTGCACAAACACTTTCATAGGTTCTTGATTCATCTTTTACACCGACTGTTTTAATCGGCAAAAGTACCGCAAATGACTGCCATATTTTATAATATAAACCTGCTTTTTTAATTTCTTCAGAAACTATGTTGTCAGCGAGTTGAAGAATTTTAACCCGCTCAGCCGTAATCTCTCCTATAATCCTAACAGCAAGCCCCGGCCCCGGGAACGGCTGACGATGAACAATCTCATCGGGCATTCCGAGTTTTGTGCCAACTATACGAACTTCATCTTTGTACAATTCACGAAACGGTTCGAGCAATCTGAGATTCATTTTTTCAGGCAAACCGCCCACATTGTGGTGACTCTTCACTGCAGTTGCACCGTCTTTAGCGCTCATACTTTCAATTACATCAGGGTAAATTGTACCTTGAGCAAGGAATTCAGCATCATTGAATTTCTTTGCTTCACGGGCGAAAACTTCTATAAAGTGATGTCCAATGATTTTGCGTTTTTTTTCAGGATCTTCAACACCTTTGAGCAGTCCCAAAAACTCTTCGCTTGCATCTACGTATGTTAAATCGATATCATAATTTCCGCTGAACATTTTTATGACTTTATCAGACTCGCTCAAGCGCATACATCCGTGGTTTACGTAGATACATTTGAGTTGTTTGCCGATGGCTTTGTTTATGAGTATCGCCGCAACAGACGAATCTACTCCGCCGCTCAATCCTAAAATAACTTTCTTATCGCCTACTGTTTGGCGGATTTCTTCAAGTTGTGTTTCTATAAATTTATCTAGATCTCTTTCGATTCTTGGGTTTACAACACTTGTATTCATTTTTCATTCCCTCCTGCCTTATTTCATTTTAGTCTATTTTTATTCCATTCTGTAGTTTGGCGCTTCTTTCGTGATTATTACATCATGCACGTGGCTCTCTCTGAGTCCTGCCGAAGAAATTTTGACAAATTTCGCACGTTCCTGCAGCGCTTTGATGCTTTCAGCACCCACATAACCCATACCTGCTCTAAGTCCGCCCGTAAACTGATAAAGATTTGATGCCAAATCTCCACAGTATGGTACGCGTCCTTCAATTCCTTCCGGTACAAGCTTTTTGTCGTTGCTTACATCTGATTGGAAATATCTGTCTTTTGAACCGCATTTCATAGCTCCGATTGAGCCCATTCCGCGGTAGATTTTGTAGGTTCTGCCTTGGTATAAAACTGTTTCGCCCGGGCTTTCCTCTACCCCTGCAAGAAGCGAACCAAGCATAACTGTGCTTGCACCTACAGCAAGTGCTTTCACGATATCGCCGGAGAACTTAATCCCGCCATCTGCAATAACAGGGACATTCTTACCTTTTGCAACATGCACAACATCTTGTATCGCAGTAATTTGCGGAACTCCACAGCCTGAAACAATTCTCGTAGTGCAAATAGAACCCGGTCCGATACCGACTTTAAGAGCATCCGCTCCGGCTTTAATCAATGCCTGAGCCGCTTCACCTGAAGCTATGTTTCCTGCAATAACCTGAAGCTTCGGATAATTTTGCTTAATTTTTGCAATTGTTTCAATAACATTTTTTGAATGTCCGTGAGCCGTATCGACAGTTACAACATCAACACCTGCTTGAACAAGTGCATTGATTCGTTCAAATGTATCAGCTGTAACTCCGACAGCCGCGCCTACACGCAATCTGCCGAATTCATCTTTTGAAGCGTTAGGATAATCAATCGCTTTTTTAATATCTTTTATTGTAATCAAGCCTTTGAGATTATTGCTGTCATCTACGATAAGAAGTTTTTCAATCCTGTTTTTGTGCAAAAGTTCTTTAGCTTTGTCTAAATCAATACCTTCTTTCGCTGTAACAAGGTTATCTTTTGTCATCAAATCGGAAATTTTCAAATCCAAATTCGTTTCAAAACGAAGATCACGGTTCGTTAAAATCCCGACAAGCTTCTTGTCAACAGTAACAGGCAATCCGGAAATACGGTATTTTTCCATAATAGCAAGCGCTTCATGGAGTTTTTGGTCAGGATGAAGGGTTATAGGATCAGAAATCATTCCGCTCTCGGATTTTTTCACCTTGTCCACTTCGTGTGCCTGATCTTCAATACAAAGATTTTTATGAATAATGCCGATACCGCCTTCGCGTGCCATCGCAATCGCCATTCCTGACTCGGTTACACAGTCCATTGCTGCACTGATTATCGGAATATTCAGTCTGATTGTATTTGTCAGTTGTGTGCTCAAATCGACATCTCTCGGTAAAATATTGGATTCCTGCGGTATAAGCAGAATATCATCAAAAGTAAGACCGTCTTTTATATTCATTAGTTTATTACCCCCACCAAAGTATTTAATATACGTTTTGCGAAATGAATTGCATTTTGCATTCCTGCGTTTCCAATCGCCATTGTTGCAACAGGAACACCTTTAGGCATCTGCACTATTGACAAAAGCGCATCCATCCCGTTTAACGGCCCGCAATTCACCGGCACACCGATAACAGGAAGCTTAACCTTTGCCGCAACTACACCGGGCAGTGCTGCCGCAAGCCCTGCTACAGCTATAATAACCTTTGTTTTGCCGTTTTTCTCAACAGCGTCTAAGTATTCCATAAGTGCTTCTAAATCTCTGTGTGCACTGTAAATCTTGAATTCACACTCAATCCCAAGCTCGTCACAAAGCTTTAAACCTTGTTCTACAAAGCCTTCATCGCTTTTTGAGCCTGCAATTATAACTACTTCTTTCATACTTACTCACCTAATCTAATCACTTATTTATATCTGTTCTGAAAATTTTACCATGGAAATTAATCTTTTCGCACGCCGCATAAACATTTTTTCTGTCTCTCCCGCATACGCATAATACGCGCCCGCCGTTGGAAACAAGCTTGTTTCCATCCGCCCCATTTTCATCCTTGACGCCTGCATAAAAAACTTTTACACCGAATGCTTTTTCTGCTTCTTCGACCCCTGTAATCTCAAAACCCTTTTGAGGATTCTCCGGATAACCCTCAGAAGCGAGGATTACACATATTGAAGTCCCGTCATTCCACTCAAGTTGAGCATCATCATCCAAAAACACTTCCAATAAATCGCTTTTCAAATGTGTCATTATCGCCTGAGTTTCAGGGTCACCAAAACGCATATTGTATTCAAGCACCTTCACATCAGTCTTTGTCAGCATCAGACCTGAATAAACCAATCCGCAAAAATCAGCTTTATCGGCAAGAAGTGCATTCTCAAGTTTTACCAGATACTCATCAACTTTATTTTGGTGGAAATCACTTATTGCTACAGGGCAGAATGAGCCCATTCCGCCTGTGTTTGGACCTTCGTTGTTGTCCTTAAGCCTCTTATAGTCACGTGCCGGCATAAATGTTCGTATTTTTTTACCGTCGAACAGTGAAATCACAGAAAGCTCGTCACCTTGTAAAAACTCTTCTACAACAACACTTTTGGAGGCATCTCCGTATTTTCCGCCCAAGAAGTTTTTCAACTCAACTTTTGCATCTTCAAAACTAACGGGCAAATATACACCCTTGCCTGCAGCAAGCCCGTCTGCTTTAAGAACCGGCGGGGTATCGAATTTTGCTAACACGCTGTCTATCTGTGAAACATCTCTGATAAGCTCATATTTGGCTGTCGGGATGTCGTGTTTGTTCATGAACTCTTTTGCGAAGGCTTTTGAGCTCTCCAATGTCGCCCATTTCTTAGTTGCGCCTATGCATTTTATTTCATATTTTTGGAGAACATCAGCAATCCCTTGAGATAAAGGCAGTTCCGGTCCGACTACGGCAAGTTTTATGTTTTTGCTCACGGCTGTCTGAGCAAGTTCCTCAAAACCGCCATACTCTATAGTTTCGCCCAGATTTTTAAATCCGTCATTTGCCCCTGCAAGATATAATTTATTTAAAAGCGGCGACTGTGAAATCTTCCACGCAAGCGCATTTTCACGCCCGCCTGAGCCCACAACTAATACGTTAACTTTGGCATTGACTGACTTTAACAGTTTCTCAATTATGAACGGATACATTTCATGTTCAAGTTTGTGAATTGCAGACTCAGTCTCTTCTAAACTTGCACAAACCTTAATACTTCTTTGCTCAATAATTTCACCGGCATCAACTTCTTCGTTTACATAATGCACACTCACGCCGCATTCGGCTTCACCGGCATCAAATGCCTGCTTGATAGCGTCCATACCTTTGTATTTAGGCAAAAGTGACGGATGAATATTTACAAAAACTCTGTCTTTAATCACTTCAGGCGGTAAAATCCTCATATAACCCGCAAGTACATATAAATCATACCCATCATCTTTTAGGCTTTTCAAAAATTCTTCAGTCTGCTTAAACGGCACAAAATGAGTCTTAACCCCCAACTTTTCAGCTCTTTGGCAGGCATAACAACCTTCTTTGTCCGTCAAAAGTTCCATCTTGATACCTAAAGGTATCAAGTGTTCTGCTATTGCCTGAAAATTCGACCCGTTACCCGAAGCAAAGACTAGTATTTTTTTCATTTTTCACCACTTCTCCGATTACAAAAGGCTCCCAGATTTTGCAAGCTTCCATAACTTCCTCTGGCTTGTCCGTAATCAGACATAAACCAACACCCATGTTGAAAGTTTTGTAAGCTTCGGCTTCGCCGACAAGCTTTTGGAGTTCCTCGAATATCGGTTGTTTTGGAATTTTATTTTTATATACAACTGCACAAAGATGCTCAGGAATTGAACGTACAAGGTTTCCTTCAATTCCGCCGCCTGTGATATTCGCTGCTGCGTGAATCAATTCGCGCTCTGTCAGGTCAATTACTTCATTTGCATAAATGTGAGTCGGCTTCAAACTTGCCTCAAAAAGCTCGTCGTTCAAAAGTTTTTTGTCATGAAGCTTTCTAACAAGTGAATATCCGTTCGAATGCGGTCCTGAAGATTTCAAAGCAACAATAGTATCGCCTTCTTTAACATTCTCACGTTTTAGCACTTTGTCTTTTCTTACAATTCCTGTTAAGAACCCGCCAACATCAAAATGTCCTTCTTTTACAAGGTCTCCGAGTTCTGCAGTTTCACCGCCAAGCAGTGTACAGCCGTATTTATCAAGTTCCTTACGTAATGCAAGAACGAACGTAGCCGCTGCATCTACATCTAAACTGTTTGCAGCCAGGTAATCCAGGAAAAACATTGGCTTTGCGCCTGTACAAATCAGGTCGTTGAGGTTCATAGCTATTAAGTCTTTTGCGATTGTTTCATAATGTTTACGCTCAATCAGAGGAATAACCTTTGTACCAACGCCGTCAGTACATCCTGCAAGAAAGTACTCAGGAATATAGGGATGCTCATAAAGTCCGGCGAAATTCCCAATGTTGTCTGTTTTTGCATCTTTTCTTATAATCGATGTGAGCAAATCACCATTCTCAATACTTACACCTGCATCCTCGTAGCTAATCATCATCATTCTCCTTAAACCGTTGAAGTAAGCGTCAAATCACGCTCGCCTGAATTTTTTTCCTGCTTTTCAATAAAGCACTTGTAACACCAGCCCTTTTCACCGAAAATTTCTTTCAAAGCCTTCATATCCAAGTATTTAACACTGTCTGCACCTATTTCTTTTGCGATTTTTTCCTCTGTCCTGCTCTGAACAGCAATGAGTTCGTCAGTTGTAGGAATATCTACACCCCAGGTGCACGTGTTCATAATCATTGGTGAGGACAATCTGAAATGTACTTCTTTTGCACCCGCTTTTTTAAGCATCAAAACTATTTCTCTTGACGTTGTTCCGCGAACCAAAGAATCATCAATCAACAAGATTTTTTTGTCCTTGATGAGAGGTTTTACTATGAGCAGCTTCTCACGGACTTTGTTAATTCTCGTCTCCTGATTAGGAGCAATAAACGAGCGTCCGACCCAGTGATTTCTGATTAATCCTGTATGGAAAGGGATTCCTGACTCTTGTGCATACCCGATTGCTGCTGCAATACCCGAATCTACAACAGGAACTACCATATCTGCATCAATAGTTTCATTCTTCGCAAGAGTTTTCCCAAGCTCAACCCTTGTCATATAAACATTTCTTCCGAAAATATTTGACACAGGGTGTGAGAAATAAATATGTTCAAACACGCATTTGCATTCTTTTTTCTGTTCGTAGAAACGCTTTATAGTGTAGCCTTCTTCTGTAATTTCTACGCCTTCGCCCGGCTGGATTTCAATCAGTTTTATAATATCGAGACTCTGAAATGCAATGTCTTCAGATGCAATAAACCAACCCTCTTTTGCCTCACAGAAGAACAATGGGCGATATCCGACAGGATCACGGTATGCAGCAATACGTTTTGGTAAACTTAAAACAAGCGAATAAGCTCCTTTTGAAAAATCATCGCCCAAGCATTGGCCGATTTCTTCAAATGTCCATTGAGACGGCGGTTTTCTGAGCCCATAAACAATTCTTTTTAATAAAACTTCGCTGTCGCTGTTGGTGATAAAAACTTCACCGATTTTTTCAAATTTTTCACGAATTTTCATAGCCTTTTTAACGTTTCCGTTGTTAGCTATTGCGACGTGCTCGTTCATATATTTAATAAGATAAGGCTGTGCATTTACAGAACTCGTATTGCCCTGTGTTGAGTATCGTACGTGACCAATGCCGAATCTTCCGTTAATCTTTGCGATTGATAAATCATCCAGAGCCTGCATAACAAGACCCTTCGCTTTTACAAGTATCTGAGTCTCTTCTCCGCAAGAAATCCCGGCAGATTCCTGACCACGGTGCTGGAGCTTAAAAAGCCCGTTACGGATTATGAATTTCGCATCTCCCTTTTTGGCAAACCCACCAAATATTCCGCATTCCTCACCGAGTTTCATTAGTTTTCAATCTCCTTTGTTATCGAGTTTTGATATAAATCATTTAGTTCATTTAAATTGAATTTATAACCGTTAAAAGTTATTTCTGACCCAGAACCTTTATCTTGGCATTCACCGAGACGTTTGAACGGTGCCTTGCAGTTTTGTTCAAATTCCGTTGGATTTTTGGTTGAAACAACATATCTTCCTGTAATCTCACCGAATAATGCTTTTAGTGGCTCGGTTTGATTAATAAGATCTCCTTCAAAACCAACTCCGCCGTTGAACAATCCTTCCAAGACAGCCCCTAAAAGCCCGCCCTCAGATACATCCACAGCTCCGTTGATTAATTTCTTATCACGAAGTGAGAAAATAGTCTCAGCTAAAAGTAATTCTAATTTTGTATCAACCTTGTCGATTTCACCGCCAAGATAATCAAAACATACCATCTGATAAAGCGATGAGCCGATTTGTGAATCATTGTTTATTTCTTTACCAATCAAGTAAAGAGTTTCACCCGTGTTGAAACAAGATTTTATGACATCTTCAGGCTTTTTAGCGTATCCTGCCATACCGATAGTCGGTGTAGGATATACTCTTACCTCTTCACACTCGTTGTAAAGAGACACGTTGCCTGACACAACAGGGATTGATAGTTCTCTGCAGCCGTCCGCAAGTCCGTCTATTGATTTTACAAGCTGGTATCCGACTTCGTCTTTTTCAGGGTTGCCGTAATTCAGACAGTCTGTGATGCCAAGCGGCTTATATCCTGAAGAAACAAGGTTTCTGTAAGATTCATAAAGAGTATTTTTCGAGCCGTTGTATGGGTCTAAGAATACCTGACGACCGTTTGAGTCTATTGTAAGTCCTAACATACCGCCTTCTTCGGGTATCCAAATGCCGGCAGCACCTGCTTTGTTAGGCGTTACGACTGTACGGTTGCCTACTGTGTGGTCATATTGAGTGTAAACCCAGTTTTTTGAAGCGTAATTCGGGTCGCTGACTACTTTTTTAACAGCTTCCTCTACGTTCATTGTTTGAGTAAGTTTTTTATTTCTATATTCTGAAATATATTCAGGTTCTTTTTCGTTCAAATCGTACAACACGCCGTTGTTCAATATTGAAGGCGAAGTATTTGCAATAAGTTCACCGTTCCAGAACAAACGATATTCTTTCTGTGGAATAGTTTTACCGATTTCAAACGCCGGAATTTCATATTTTTGTGCAATTTCAAGGATTTGCTGAACTCCTTTAGTTGTCGCCACAAAAATCATTCTTTCCTGAGACTCGGAAAGCATTATT
>JAVBRY010000015.1:0-8831 GCA_031547505.1 Candidatus Gastranaerophilaceae bacterium
GATGGTGCATGTAGCTGAAGTCACGGAAGAAGATTTGTTTCCTAAAGCAGAATCCGTAGGCAGAATCGAAGCTAAATATTCTGTTGATGTAGTAGCAAGAATAAACGGCTGGCTTCAAAAAAGATATTTTAAAGAAGGCGACTTCGTTAAAAAGGGCCAGACTTTATTCTTAATTCAGCCTAACGAATATGCCATCGCTGTTCAGCAGGCACAGGCTGCTGTAAGACAAGCACAAGCAAGCGCAGTTAATACGGAAAAGGAACTTGCACGTGCACAAGAACTTGTGAAAAATGATTTCGTAAGTAAATCATATTATGACCAGGCTTTAGCTAACAGAGATCAGTCTAAGGCATCTTTAGATGTAGCAAGAGCCAACCTTGCAGCTGCACAGTTGAACTTGAGCTATACAAGAATAACTTCTCCCGTTGATGGAAAAATCGGTAAAATCCTTATCACAGAAGGAAACCTTGTTAACCCACAAACAGGAGCGCTGGCTAAAGTAGTCAGCACAAGCCCTATATATGGCATCTTCACAATCAAAAGTGAAGACTATTTAAAATTCAAAAAAGGTGAAAATCCGGACAAAGTTCTCTCTAATATGAACGTAAAAATTAAACTCTCTGACGGCTCTGAATACCATGAAGTCGGCAAGATGGAATTTGTGGACAACGTAGTTGACCCGTCAGCAGGTACTATAACGCTTAGAGCAACTTTCCAAAATAAAGAAAACCTGCTTGTTCCTGGCGACTTTATTAACGTTGAGGCGACCGCAAAAGAACCTCAAAGAGTTCTTCTTGTGCCTCAAGTTGCTGTTTCTGACAGTACACAGGGCTTCTATGTCTGGACAATCGACAAAGACGGCTTGGCGCAGATGCAGTTTATAAAAATTTCAGACGCAGTGGACAAAAACTGGATAGTAACTGAAGGCTTGCAGGCTGGAGATAAAGTCATTTCTACAGGTGTACAAAAACTCAGACCCGGAACCCCTGTAAAAATAGAAGAACTGCCCGCAGAAAATGAAGATGAAACCAAAGATGCCCAAAAAGATGCATTACAGAAAGAATAACAGATGAGCGATAAAGATAAAAAAAACCCGAACGAAAAAGAAATAGACAAAAAAGATTTATACTTTTTTATAAACAGACCCAGATTTGCGATTGTAATCTCAGTATTTTTAACACTATTGGGATTGATTGCAATATCAGGATTGAAGCTTGAAAAATACCCGGATATAACACCGCCTCAGATTGTAGTTTCTGCGGTATATCCCGGCGCAAGTGCCGACGTTGTGGAATCATCCATTGCGGCAGTTGTTGAATCACAAATAAACGGTGTTGAGGATATGCTCTATATGCTTTCAACAAGCTCGGACGAAGCTTATTCTCTTCAAGTATTTTTTAAAGTCGGCTCAGACAGAAACGTCGACCTGATTAACGTACAAAACAGAATCCAACAAATTACTCCAAAACTCCCCGAAGAAGTTCGTAGATTTGGTATTACCGCTAAACAAAGGGTTAGCGGCGCAGGTGTTTGTATCCTGAACGTAGTCTCGGAAGACAACTCCTGGTCACAGCTTGATTTAACAAACTATGCCGGTATTTTCGTAAAAGATGAAATCGCAAGACTCAACGGTATTGGTGAAGTTAACGTATTCGGCGCCGGAAACTACAGTATGCGTATTTGGCTCAATACCGAAAAAATGGCAAACCTTGGAGTAAGCGTTGCCGAAATACAAAACGCAATTGCAACCCAAAACGTACAGGTTTCGGCAGGTTCTTTAGGAGCTGAACCGGGACCCGATAAACAAAAATTCCAAATTGTTTTAAGAACAAAAGGCAGATTGCTTTTGCCGTCTGAATTTGAAAATATTATTATAAGAGCCAACATGGACGGCTCTTTGATAAGAATGCGAGACGTTGCCCGTGTAGAGCTTGGTGCAGAATCTTACAATATGTACGGTGAAGTCAACGGTACTCCCGCTGCTCTGGTTCAGGTTGTTCAAATCCCGGGCGCAAACGCTATCGAAATCGTCAATCTTGTTACTAAAAAAGTTGAAGAATTGAAAAAAACTTTGCCTGAAGGTTTGACCATAAGAATGATGCACGATGATACAAAATTCATCCGTGAATCTATGTCAGAAGTTATGCATACAATTTTAGAAACAGCGATTATAGTTATTGCAATTATATTCCTGTTCCTTGGTGACCCAAGAGCAACATTGGTGCCATTGTTTGCAATCCCCGTATCATTAATAGGTACATTTTCGGCACTGGCCGCTTTTGACATGTCTATAAACTTACTAACTTTATTTGCAATGGTGCTGGCGGTCGCCTCTGTTGTAGATGATGCGATTATTGTAATTGAAAACGTCAAACGGCACCTTGAAGAGGGCAAAGACCCTGTTACTGCGACTCAATTGACAATGGAAGAAATCGGCGGCGCGTTGGTAGCGATGGCTCTTGTATTGATGGCTGTATTCGTTCCGATTGCGTTCGTGCCGGGCTTGTCAGGATTGATGTATAAACAGTTCTCTGTTTGTATCGCTGTATCTATCGGGTTGTCTGCGATTTGTGCATTGACACTCTCTCCTGCTCTTTGCTCTATGATATTGAGAGCAGAAGACCCAAACAGAAAACCTTCAAACAGAATTTCGGCTTTGATAACAACTTTATTCAACAAATTCAATATATACTTCAAAAAGACAACAGATATTTATTTAAAATATGTAGAAAAATTTGTTCACAACCAGGGTCTTACTTTAAAAGTCTACGGCGGAATTATATTACTGATGGTAATTCTGTTTAAAATGATTCCTACGGGCTTTATTCCAGATGAAGATCAGGGCGTAGTTATGGCACAGATTATCCTGCCTGCAGGTTCATCTATCAGCAGAACAAAAGAAACCGTAGCGCAGATTGATAACCTGGTTAAAGATATCGACGGCATCGAAAGGAGGATTGTGTTTATAGGCTTCGGACCGACGAACACTGCTTTCTTAATCATGGCGTTCACCGAATGGAAAGACAGAGAATTTAATATATTCCAAAAAGCCGCCCGAATGGTACAGGGCAAAGAAACTGACCTGTCATCGAATGCAATTGCAGGACGTATTCGTAAAGCAATCGCCCCTATCAAAGACGCTCAGGTCGGTGTATTCTCTCCTCCCGCAATCTCAGGTATGAGTATGTTAGGCGGCTTTGAGTTCCAGATGCTGTCCAAGGGTCAGTATACACCTCAGGACTTGGAGAAATTTGCACAGCAGTTAATGGGAGCAGCAAACCAAGATAAGGGCTTATCGAACGTTTATACAACCTATCAGGCTAACGTTCCTCAATACATTGTAGATGTTGATTATGAAAAAGCAATGGCACAAGGCGTAAACCTCACAGAGCTTTATGCGACTTTATCTTCTACTCTGGGGACATATTACGTAAACGACTTCAACAAACTGGGCCGTGTATTCAGGGTCCAATTACAGGCTGAACAGCAGTTCAGGCGAAAAGCCACAGACGTCTCGGGCATCTATGTACGAAATATGAGAGGACCAATGGTTCCGATTTCTACAATGGTAACAATGCACCAGTCAGTAGGCGCAAGCTCAATCACTCGATATAACCAATACAACAACGTACAGTTCAGCGGCCAGCCGGCATCAGGAAAGAGCTCGGGTGAAGCGATGAACACAATGGAAGAAGTAGCATTGAAAACTCTCCCTAAAGATATTACGTTTGAATGGTCGGGGACATCACTGCAAGAGAGAGAATCCTCAGGTCAGACAGGTGTAATTGTCCTTATGGCGATTGTATTTGTATACCTGTTCCTTGTTGCCCTGTATGAGAGTTGGACGATTCCATTCTCGGTATTGTTAATCTGTCCGCTTGCGGCAGTCGGTGCACTGATATTCCAGCTAATGATGGGGCAGGCATTCGACTTGTATTCACAGGTCGGTATGATTATGTTAATAGGTATGGCGGCAAAACAAGCAATTTTGATTGTAGAATTTGCTAAGGAACTGCATGAAAAACAAAAGATGACTGTAGAAGATGCGGCGATTGAAGCAGCAAGACTCAGATTCAGAGCTATAATGATGACGGCTATTGCATTCATTCTCGGTATGCTCCCGCTTGTACTTGCTACAGGTGCAGGTGCTCACAGTAGAATTTCATTAGGTAGTACGGTATTTGGCGGTATGGTTGCCGCAGGTACAATCGGTACGCTTATGACTCCTGCATTCTACGTTGTTATTCAGAATCTGGTTAACAACATTGAAGCAAAAATGGGGTTAAGATTATCAAAGAAAGAAAAAAAATAAAAACTAGGTAATAATATTGTCACTAGACTTATCTACTGGTTTTAAGACGAGGAAATAATGAACACACTAAATAAAAAGTTGGCAGCATTAATATTAATATTGACTTTATTCGGCCAAAGTTGTGCCTTTAGCGGTGCCTTTGCTATTGATGCCCCTAAAGACGATCAAATGGCGAAGATAGAAGATGCATTCAGTCCGACAATTCAACAAAAAGAACTAACACAACCTGACTCTGATGAGTCAGCACAAGCTAATGAGAAAAAATCTTTCAGCTTAAAATTCTGGAAAAAGAAACCAAAAGAAAATGAAATCATCCAAAGCGACGAAAGAGATTTTAAAGATGCTAAAAAATACGTAGAAAAACGCTACCAGGAAACAAAAGAAGCTGAAAAGAAAGCCGGAAAAAAATCTAAAAAGGTAAAAAAACAAGAAGTAGAACAAGAAACTCCTGTCGAAGAAGTACCTGTGTCTGACCGCCAACAGCCGGCGGAAGGTGACAATACTCCCGGTATGATTTTAGAAACAACTACAGGTAAAGAAGTTTCTACAGTGCAGGGTTCTGTTGAAACAAACAAAATAATAAACGTGGATGACTGTGTAAGAATTGCTCTCGAGAACAACCCGACAATCCTTTCTATGCTCACAAGCAAAGACATCTACCAGAATAAAATTGCACAAGCCTGGTCAAACTATTTCCCGACAATAAGTGCAGGACTGAGTTATTCACGAAATGATATGCTGTTAACAAATATTGCTATGCCTAATCAAAAATACAATATGTATAACGCACCGGCAGTGGGATTCAACCAGCTTATTTTTGACTTTGGCAAAACCACTACAGCCGTAAATATTGCAAAGAAAACATTTGAAGCAGCTGACCAAAACCTCCAAGGAAATATAAATGATGTTATTTACCAGGTCAAAAACGCCTACTACAGTCTTTTGTTTGCTATGCAGCAGGTAGAAGTTTATGAAGACACTGTTGCAAACTACGCAATCCACCAAAAACAGGCACAAGCCTATTACGACATTGGTACAAAACCTAAAATCGACGTCATAACAGCTTCTTATAACTTAGATAACGCTAAATTAGGACTGATACAAGCAAAACATAACGTAGAAACAGCCTATGCACAGTTAAACAACGCTATGGGCGTTCCGGAATATACTGAATACAGCATCAAAGAGAAATTAAACTCTAAAAAATACGATGTAATTTTCAACGACATGATTAAAGAGGCCTACGAATACAGACCTGCTCTTTTAGCGGCAAAGAAAAAAGCAGAAGGTTCAGAGCTTATCGTAAGAGCGTCTAAAGTAGCGTTTTTGCCTGACATAAACGCGTTTGGAAACTACACAAGAGGCGGAAAAAAACCCGATACAGACTACGGCTACCAATTGGGAGCACAAGTTGCTTATTCAAATACAAATATTCTTTACTTGAAAAAACAAGTTGATGAGTCCAAGTTAACTTATCAGAAAGATAGAGCCGACTACGAGGTTCAACGTCAGACTGTTTACCTTGAAGTCAAGCAAGCCTATATCCAATTCAAAAATGCGCAAGAATCGATTCCTGTTGCCCTCTCGTCGATGAACCGTGCAAAAGAGCAATATGACTTAGCAAGCGGCAGATACAAAGTTGGATTGGGCGATGCTGTAGAATTAAAAGACTCTGAAAATACCTACAGAAATGCACAATTGAATTATTATAATGCTTTGACACAGTTCAACACATCAGCAGCAAACCTCGAAAGAGTAGTCGGAACACCGATTATTCCAAGATCTGATATGCTTTAGATTGATAATGTTGTTTATGTAAATTTTACATTTCAAAGTCAGTATTAAAATAATTGCGTCATTCTGAGTGACCAACGGGAGCGAAGAATCTCAGGATGTTACAATGGGCTTTGGATTATAAATTTTTGATATGTTCCGGAGATCCTTCGGCTGCGCCTCAGGATGACAACAAAATTGATGCGGCTACAATTTGCCTCGCAATGACGATAAATTTACATAAACAACATTATCAAAGCTATTTTACTCGCTCGCGCAAAAAAAAGGCAGCATATGCTGCCTTAACTTCGTTTCGTTTCGTAAATCTTTAGAAAGACCATCTCAAGCCCATCTGGAACGCAACACCGTCACGTCCGCCGGCTCTGAGCATACCTTGTACAAATCCTGTGAATCTTTCGCCCCAACGTTTTTGTACACCTAAACCGTATTCAACGTAAGGGTCAACAGAGAGTTCAGGAAGCGCAACATCGTATGCCTGGAAGTTTGAACCATTCATTATGTTCCACATCATGCTGATACTTGCATATGGCTGCCATCCGTTTTTGAGGTTGCCGATAAATTTCACACCCGGAGATATCAAGACCGCGTTCAATGGATCGCCTTTGATAGGAATACCGGAACTTGCTTTGAAGTCGAATGTATGGATGTATGAGTATGCCAACATCAAGCTTGGCTGAACAATCAACTTGCTGTCTAACAATTCCCAATTATAGCCGGTCTTAGAAGCAATACCTGCTGTTAGGAGTGTGATTGTATCTGTACCAAACATTGTAGAAGCATCTGCAACACTTGCACCTGCGTTAGCAGTCAAACCTGTGAAGAAATCACCTTTGTAGAATACAGCAGTACCGCCAAGCATAGCGCCGTTTTGGTTAATCTTGATACCTTCATAAGACTGGTTAGAACCATTGTATGCGCCATAAGCTGTGAACACACCTGTGAATCCGTATTTAAGCTGTTTCATCGGGCTGTCTATACCGAACAATGAACCGTATCCGAAGTTAGTAACTTTCGGTCCGTTGCTGAGTTTTACTTTTTCATATTCTGTATATGGTCTGAACCAAGCGCCTCTTTCACCTTCAGGAATCATTGTAGGCGTAAATACAAGGTTAGAATCAGCTGCTGCGTACATATTGTTGAACATCAGCATATCTCTGTCAGCACGCGGCATCAGCATCAACATATCCATATTTCCGAATGCATCATGGTATGTAGTCAACATTGAGAGGTATCCTCCGACTTGAGCAGCTACCGGAGCAGCAACGATAGATGGGTTATAACCTTTACCCATATCACCGCCTGAGAAGCTCATTTCACCTGTCATTTCGTCGTATGATACACCGTATCTGTAGATTGGTCCCATTACTGTAGTAACTGACGGATCAAGTTTCACGTGCTGAGATATGTTTGTATCAAACACTTGGATAGTTGTCACTTTTCTGAACGCGTCGGTAAACACATTTATCTGATTAACGTTCAAGAATCCTGAGCCTGTGAAAGATGAACCTGAAATAAAGTCTGCGGTAGAAGCAATCATATCAACATCAATACCGATATTAGCCAAACCGCTAGGAACATTAACATTTCCAAGGTTGATACTATCCATTGATTTATTTCTTAAATCTAAGAATGAACCGTTGCCCATAGTGAATGTACCGACGTTGAAGAACTGAGCATCTTTGTCAATCAGCATTGTACCTGATTTAAGGTCGACATCACCGTTAAATCCTGTATTATCGCCGTGGATATGCATTATGCCGGCGCCTGATTTTGACAGTGTACCTGTGCCTGTGAAGTTGTTGCCAAGTGTGTACTCACGTTCAATATCAAACTCAAGTTCGCCGTTATATTTGATTTCAGTAGCACCACTGAAGTATTTGTCGGTTGTCATCAACTGTTCGAATATTAACTTACCGTTTTCAATTGTAGTGTTACCTGTATATCCTGAATTGTCACCGACAACAGTAACAACGCCTGTACCATCTTTGATGAAGTCGCCGCTACCGCCGATTATCGCTAATTTTTCAGATTCAATTGTATTGTTTGTGTAGTTCAATGCAGCACCGGCAGCAATTGTAGTCGCACCGCCGAAGTATGATCCGCCGATAACTTTGTCATATACTAATGTGCCGTCATTAATCTGAGCTGTACCTGTGAACTGGCTGTTGTCACCTGTAAGTGTAAGGTCGCCTGTACCTTCTTTTGTGAATTTACCTTTGCCGCTTACATCTTTCATATTGTCAGCTGCATCGTTTGTGAATATCAACTCGGCAATTTTAGCAATCTCTGTAGAACCGCCGAAGTAAGAATTACCGGACTGTTGTTCATAGCTCATTACACCTTCAGAAACTTTAGCATTACCGGTGAAGCTGCTGTTATCACCTGTAAGTGTGAGTTTACCTGCGCCGGATTTTTCAAATGTGCCGTCACCTAACAGACCGCCTGAGAGCTCACCGTCAACACCGAGTTTGTATTCCAGAGTACCATTAGTATTGATTGTTGTTTCACCTGTGAAGTATTTATCGTTGGTTGTGGCTTTATCGAAAGTAATTTTACCGTTGTTGATTTCTGTATCACCGGTATAGTCGGAGTTATCTCCTTTAAGAACAAGGCTGCCTGTACCATTTTTTGTTATAGTACCGTCACCTGCAATACCGCTGTTGATATTAGTGTTACCGCCGCCATCGAATGTAAGATCGCCGTCGTTATAAATATCATTTGCTAC
>JAVBRY010000080.1:0-3759 GCA_031547505.1 Candidatus Gastranaerophilaceae bacterium
ACTGTGATGTTGTTGTTTGTGACGGATTTGTCGGTAACATTGCACTGAAAACAATTGAAGGTTCAGCTTCTATGTTGTTCCAGATGTTGAAAGAAGAATTTTTAAAAGACTGGTTCTCAATGGCTATCGGCTTGTTAGCAAAGCCTGCGATGAAACATATCTTTAAAAGAATTAACTATGAAGAATTTGGCGGCGCACTTCTGTTGGGCGTAAAAGGAATTACCGTTATCTCTCACGGCAGAAGCAAAGCTTATGCAATTAAAAACGCAGTAAGAGTAGCAAAAGAAGCAGTCGAATCAGAAGTTAATAAGAAAATATCAGAGTTTTACGAAGGATAGATAAATGTCAATAAATTTAATCCCTGTAATGATTGCAGGCGTGGGATACAGCGTCCCGGAAACAGTAATAACAAACGAAGACTTAACAAAACTTGTAGACACCAACGATGAGTGGATTGTTACAAGAACGGGAATAAAAGAAAGAAGAGTTGTTTCAGGAACAGAAACAGCGGTAGATTTAGGCACTAAGGCGGCTAATAAAGCAATCCAAAAAGCTAAAATCAACCCTGAAGAAATCGACCTGATTATTTCGGCTACTTCTATTCCGACACATCTATATCCGTCTACTGCTTGTGAAATCCAGGCACAGGTCGGAGCTGTAAACGCAGCCGCATTCGATGTTTCAGCCGCTTGCACAGGTATGATTTATGCGATGAATATAGCTAAAGCATTTATTTCATCAGGTATTTATAAAACTATTTTACTTATTGCAACCGACGCAAACTCAAAATTCATCGACTGGTATGACAGAGGAAGCTGCATACTATTCGGTGACGGAGCAGGTGCAATGGTTATGAAAGAATCAGTTGACGGAATAGATGATATTCTTGCAATGGATATGCACGCTGATGGAAAAAGAGCGGATTGCATATCACTTCCATTGTCGGGCAAAAACTGTCCGCTGGTTGATCCTTGTGAAACAAAACCAACTTTTATTTATATGAACGGCAGAGAAGTATATAAGTTTGTTGTTCAGACTATGCCTGAATCAATCAACAAATGCCTTGAACAGTCGGGCTTGACACCTGATGATATCGATTATTTAATACCGCATCAGGCTAATATGAGAATTATTGAAGCACTTGCCGACAGATTGAAATACGGCGAAGAAAAAGTTATCGCCAATATTCACAAATACGGAAACACGTCAGCAGCATCTATTCCGATAGCGCTGTGTGAAGGAATCGAAGAAGGAAAAATCAAAACTCCTTCAAAAGCAATTTTAACAGGGTTCGGCGCAGGTCTGACCTGGGGGACAGCAATAGTAAGATTAAGAGAAGGGATTTGTTAATGAGAGTATCGTTCGGGAATCGTTCCGAAAATTATAATAATATACACGGAAGCGGAAAACAAATAACAACAGGAAAAGCACAAATAGGCAAATCAACTGCTTATTACACAAAAGGTGGTAATTACTTTTTACTTCAAGACAGAACCGTAGTTAGTACCAAAACTAAAATAGCCAATGAAGTACGTGCATTTTACGGTGTAGCAAAAACTTTAGTCAGAAAAGTAAAATAGATAAAACGGGATTCTTACCCCGTCATTAAATATAAAAGAGGATAAAATAATGGGAAAAATAGCGTTCGTATTCCCGGGACAGGGATCACAAAGCGTAGGGATGGGAAAGTCACTCTACGAAACATCGAATAAAGCAAAAGAAATTTTCGATAAAGCAGACGAAATTTTGGGCAGAAAGATCTCTGCGATTTGCTTCGATGGCCCTGAAGAAGATTTGAAACAAACAATTAATACACAGCCTGCAATTCTTGTTACATCAATTGCGGCATTGGAAGCATTGAAAGAAAAATGCAATATAAAACCTGACTTCACTGCAGGTCACAGCTTGGGTGAGTATGGTGCCTTGTATGAGGCAGGTATTATTGATTTTGAAACAACAATGAAATTGATTCAAAAAAGAGCCGAGCTTATGAATGATGCCGCTACAAAAACCAAAGGTGCAATGAGCGCAGTTCTCGGTATGTCTCAGGAAGACATCTTGAATGTACTTTCAAAAGTGCAGGGACAAGTTTCTGTAGCAAACTATAACTGCCCCGGGCAGATTGTTATCACTGGCGAAGCTGAGGCAGTAGCTAAAGCGAATGAACTGTTGAGCCAAGCTGGTGCAAAAAGAGTTATGCCTCTTCCTGTGTCAGGCGGATTCCATTCTGAACTTATGAAAGAAGCAGGCGAAGCGTTTGGAGAATATGCATCTTCTTGTTCAATCAACGATGCTAAAATCAGTGTCATAACAAACGTTGATGCAGAAGTGACAACAAAAGCAGACGACTTCAAAACAAAAATGCCGAGACAGATTTACTCATCAGTTCAATGGACACAGTCTGTTGAATACATGGTGAAAGAGGGCGTTGATACAATAATAGAAATCGGACCGGGCAAAGTTCTCGCAGGACTTTGTAAAAAAATAAACCCGGAATTAAAAATTTATAATGTATATGATGAAGAGTCATTAAACAAACTTGCAGAAGAACTGCAGTGCGTTTAAATCATTCTGTCATTCCGGGGTGCGGCGCCGACCCGGTCGTGACCCGGAATCTGAACCCACTTGGCGTTATGTTTTTATCTGAAATTCAGAGTAAAAACACTTCCCCAAAAATCATCAGATCCTGAAACAAGTTCAGGATGACGTAGAGGACAATAACTAAGGAGTTAAGAATATGTCAGAAAAAAAGGTAGCAATTATAACAGGCGCATCACGCGGTATAGGAAAAGCTTGCGCATTGGAATTAGCTAAAGCAGGATACGATGTAGCGGTCACTTACGCAGGCAACGATGAAGCTGCACAAAAAACAGTTGCTGAAATCAAAGCACTCGGCACAGATGCAAAATCATATAAATTCGATGTTGCAAATCAGGCAGAATGTGAAACTTCAATCGCAAAAATCCTTGAAGATTTCGGCAAAGTCGATGTTTTGGTAAACAATGCAGGTATCACAAGAGACGGCTTGTTTATGCGAATGAGCGCAGAGAACTGGAATGCGGTAATTGATACAAACTTGAACAGCGCATTTTATGTAACAAACCCTATCGCCAAAGTTATGATTAAACAGCGCACAGGCTGTATCATCAACATGTCCAGCATCGTTGGTGTTATGGGCAACGCGGGTCAAGCAAATTATTCTGCCGCAAAAGCAGGTATGATAGGATTCACAAAATCACTGGCAAAAGAATTAGGTTCAAGAAACATCAGAGTGAATGCAATAGCTCCGGGGTTCATTGAAACTGACATGACAAACGACCTTCCTTCATTGGATAAAATTGCAGAAGCGATCCCTTTGAAAAAATTGGGTCAGGTTGAAGATATCGCTAAAGCAGTCAAATTCTTAGCTGAAGATGCACCTTATATCACAGGTCAAGTGCTGGGCGTAGATGGTGGTTTAGTAGTATAATATCACTGAGAACCTCAAAAGTTCTTGGAGAAGACCCCAAGGACTTGTAAGCCCAAAATAAGATATGTTATATAATTGGACTTTAATTCTAAAGGGCGTCTAGGGGTTTTCGGAGTCAGTTGACTATATTGAAAAATTTGCAAAAATTCATGGTGATAGTATAATTAAGATTGATAATTGAGTAGTTAATATTAAAAATGAGGTAGAAAAAATGAGTACAGTTCTTGAGAGAGTTAAAAAAGTAGTTGTTGAGCAACTTAGTGTTGATGAAGCATTAGTTACATCTGAAG
>JAVBRY010000098.1:0-3298 GCA_031547505.1 Candidatus Gastranaerophilaceae bacterium
CATCTTCTATTGAAGCTAGTTTATGGAAATCCAGATATTCTGCTGCGCCTTTGAATTTTTCAAAATCAGCGGCCTTAACCACCACGTCTTTGTTAGTCACTACTTTAGTTATTTCATCTTTGTTCTTAACAGTAAATTTCGCATCTTTAAGAATATTCTTCATTACTTTATAGGTAGCTTTTCTGAATACTGGAACAACCGCACCCAAATAAATACCGAGGCATAAAAGTTGATACAGAAGCTCTTTGGAGGCGGAAAACTTTTTTGAGTCTTTGTCTGCATGTTTGTCAGCGAGAGTGAATGCAGGTCTGCCGACAGCCTTCAATCCGGTTTCAATACTCAATGAAGCAGCGTTGTTTTGTGCTATTGTAGGCAGAGCCCCTTGGGTTAAAATATTCAATATCGTCATATCAACCCCCCACCTTCATATTTGAATTAGTAAAGGCAATAGGTTTATGAACCATAGATAAAAGTTTTTTAGAGTTGTCTGACATTTGTGTATTATAAGTAGGGTTTGGCTTCTCCGGCTGCCCGAATGAAACATTTTCAATGATATTTAGATTTTTTGCATCCGGTAATTCAATCCCTTTTTCTTTTTTGCGTTTTTGAATAGCATTCATAACAGGTTTTAATGTCCAGTTGCACACAGCAGGAATAATAAGACCCGCAGATAAACACACCGCAATGAAAGATAACGATTTTTCAGCATCTTTCATCAATTTCGGTGCATTTTTACATAATGGCTTTGCTATTTGTTTTACAGCGAGCGAACTAGCCAAATAAGTTGTAAAAGCAACAGCTTCAGTCAAACCTTCGCGAAAAGCTGCATATTTTTTAACCTCAGGCTTTTCCTCTTTATCCATCATTGTAAACAAAGGTCTAAAGACACCTTTGAACACAGCAATAGCCAAAACAACAAAAACAGGATCGTTGTTTCTTCCTAAATAATTGCAAAATTTTCCAAATTTATTTGCAGGCATCCCTAGTAGCAGCTTCTTTCGTAATTTGTTTGATATTACTAAATGTTATAAGTCTAAGCACAAAAAAATGTGCTATGTGGCTTCATGTTTTGTAACATTTTTTCATAATTACATGATGACAATCTAATGACAATTGTACTACAAACTCGTATAAAACACCTTTTAAAAAATATTTCACATATGAATCTTGTCTGTGCGAGGGTCTGCACAGTCGTAATTTTTTCGACGGCGTTTACAATTATTAGCGTAAGTTGACTATATCAAAGAATTTATGGTCTAATAGATAGAGCATTAGGGGAGAAATATTAATGGAAAGAACATTTGTGGCGATAAAGCCCGATGGCGTAAAGCGTGGATTGATTGGAAGAATTATTAAGAGGTTTGAAAACAAAGGCTATAAAATTATAGCTATGAAAATGCTTCACCCGACTTTAGAAATAGCTGAAAAACATTATGCGGAGCACGTGGGCAAACCTTTTTATCCCGGCTTGATAAAATACATAACTTCAGGTCCTATTATTGCAATGGTGCTTGAAGGACCGGATGTAATCGATGGTTCGCGCCACATGATGGGCTCAACCGTTCCTAACAGCGCAGAAGTCGGTACAATCAGAGCGGACTTTGCAATGGTTCAAGAATTCAACGTTATTCACGGCTCTGACAGCGTAGCATCAGCAGAAAGAGAAATCGGAATTTACTTCAAACCCGAAGAACTCTGCACAGGTTGGAAAACAATGTTTGAACTGGTTGTAGAAGCCAAAAACGCCCAGTAATAGATAGCCTCTTAGACTCGCCGCCTAGCCCTCTTGCCGTCATCCTGAACTTGTTTCAGAATCTATCCCACTGGGTCGGTTGTTTACAATCCCAAATGTTCAGATGCCGCATCAAGTGCGGCATGACATGAAACTTAAAATCGGAGTTATGTACTAATATGCAATTTTTCAAGTATGAGTTAATAAAAGAATGTAAAAAGACCGGAGCGAGAGCCGGTCTTTTGCATACACCGCATGGAATAATTGAAACCCCGATATTCATGCCAGTCGGCACGAATTCTGCCGTTAAAATGTTAACAAATTTACATTTGGAAATGACCGGTGCACAGATTATACTTGCGAACTCGTATCACCTGTTTTTAAGACCCGGGAATAAGCTGATAAAGGAATTTGGAGGACTGCACAAATGGATGAATTGGGACAAACCTATTCTTACTGATTCAGGCGGATTTCAGGTGTTTAGCCTTGCTAAAATGCGTGACATAACAGAGGATGGAGTCAAGTTCAAGGACACAAAAACCGGCTCTGACTATTATATAAACCCCGAGATTTCTATGGAAATCCAGCAGGATTTAGGTGCGGATATAATAATGGCATTTGATGAGTGTGCGCCGTATCCTTGCAGCCGCGAAGAAGCAAAGACAGCGATGGAGCGAACTCACAGATGGCTCGAGAGATGTTTTAAAGCTCACACAAAAGAAGATCAGGCGTTGTTCCCTATTGTACAGGGTGCGTTTGAGGATGATTTGAGAATCGAAAGCGCGAAGGTTATTTCTTCGTTTGATGCTGTGGGCTATGCCATAGGCGGTGTGAGCGTAGGAGAACCTACGGATGTTAAGAACCACCTGGTAGAGCTTGTTGCACCGTTGTTGCCTCGTGAAAAACCTCGCTATTTAATGGGTGTGGGAACCCCTGAAGATTTGTTGGACGGAGTTTTCCGTGGTATAGATATGTTTGATTGTGTAATGCCAACACGAAATGCCCGCCACGGTTCGTTTTTCACTGAAAAAGGAAGAAAGATTATTAAGAACAAAGAGTTTGAATACGATTCGACTCCGTTAGATGAAAACTGCGACTGCTATGCCTGCCAAAACCATACAAAAGCATACATCAGGCATCTTTATCGAGTAGGCGAGGCGACTTCTGCAATTCTGCTCTCCATACACAATACACAGTTTTTGATTAACCTGATGAAAAATGCCAGAAAAGCTATTTTAGAAGACAGGTTTGACGAATTTTACAAAGAAAAAATGGAGCATTTGTAAATTGATAGATTTAAAGAGGGGGTTATAGGGGGAGTCTTCCCCCTATTGTGATCGCTTAGAAAAGTTTGGTTTTAAATACCAATTTTATCCGAGCTTGACCGGTAAAATTGGTATTTAAAACCATTATCTTTTCGAATTGATACGCAGGATTTTCTTTCTTTTGGTTACTTTTCTTTCTTTTGTTGCGAGGTAAAGCGGATTGCTCGCAGAGGGCAAAGTCGACCTCACGCAGGTGAGGGAGCGGGCCCGTTTAATGCGAGCAACCAAGCAGAAAGAAAAG
>JAVBRY010000056.1:0-3857 GCA_031547505.1 Candidatus Gastranaerophilaceae bacterium
AATAACCTTTCGGCTGAAACGTTGTCGCAACTGGGATATAATTCAAGCTTTGCACAATATTTATCATCAAACTTCGCCTCAATGGACAAAGACGGTGACGGAACAATCAGTGAGAGTGATGTGAATGACCTCACCTCAAAATTGTCCCAGAAGGGGCTCTCTTATCAAGAGATAGTAGAGCTATGCTCTAGCGGCGCTATGGCTAACAGCAGCCTGACACAGACGGTTTTAACATATTTTGATAAGATTGACCAAAACCACGATGGCAGAGTCACAGATGCAGAAATCAAGGCGTTCGGGCTGAAAGCTGATGAAGAGAATATGAAAACACAATAGCGCTTTAAGCCATGTTATATGACGGTTTTCTACGGAGAAGATGTCACAGTGAGCAATGATCCGTCGAGTTTAATCGACAATCTATATCCACAAGAAGAAAACAAAACCACAACAACATCATCATAAGTAAAAAGCCCTGATATCAGGGCTTTTTTAAAATTTAATTGCGGTGCATAACGCACATTCTATTTGCCCTTATCCACATCATCCTTAACAACTATGAGGTTATTCATTATTTTCATTGCAGTGGTTGGGAGAACTACATCGCTCAAGCCATTGGCTATACTCAAGATACTGCCGGCCTTTAGTGTAACCTCTTCACCCCTATATGTGAATGTGTAATCGTCTTTTCTGTCCGATCTGATTGTAATTTTATCCATGTCTATGCCTTTCTTGACGCCAAAATAATAATTTCAATAAAATATATTAAAAACAATTATACCCTAAAAACAATTGTCTGAGAGTTGTCAAACCATGAAAAATATGCCAAAATATAATTACTCTATACAGGTACTCATTTTGTTCCTACTCTTTTAACTACGGGAGAGACGACTCGAATGCAATGCAGTATACCTGCCCTGTAGCAGGAAACCGATTTGCCTAGGCACTCACCCACCTGCGAGAAACGCAGGTAACAAAATCGTATTTGTATAGAGCTTTTTATTGCTTATTTTATACAAAATATCCACGCTCTGTCATCCTGAACTGCGGCACCGACCCGGTCGTGATTCAGGATCTGTATCATTTTGGGTGTAATCTTATACTCTGAAGTACAGAAAAGAAAAGTATTCTAAAATCATCAGATGGCGGGTCAAGCCCGCCATGACAGCAAGAAGGTATATCTCTTATTTAAAAACCTGCCTATAGAAGAGGCAGGTTTTTAGTTTATTATTTTTAATGACTGTGTCTTTATTATTTATTGATTATGACTCTTTTTTCGCTTGAGCTACTAAGTAGCGGCCGCCTGCATAAAGACCCAATGCGCCTGCTGCTGCAAGCCCAGCATATGCAAGTTTTGTTTTTGTAAATGATTTTTTAGCTGCACTTTCCATCTTTTCAACTATTGTTGTATTAGCTTTAGTCATACTTTCAATTGCACCATCTGCTTTTTTAGTTACGTTTTCTGATTTAAGTATGGCTTCTTTTGCAACATCATCAACAGCAGCTTGGTATTCTGCGATTTCGTTTTCAAACGGCTTTGCTGCATTTTTAGCATCTTCAATATATGATTTAGCAATTTCTTCTAATTTATTACTGCTGACTCTTCCTTCTAATTCTGAAGATATGTTGGCTTTCAAGCTATCAACAAGTTTTTTATCATTTAATTTATCTGACTCTTTTTTTAAAATATCTCTTACCACGTTATCTTTTATTTCTTGCATTTTATTAGAGTCAGTGCTTTTATACTCAGCAATAAAGGCATCTTTAAGCTCTTTTATCTCAGAAGCCACTGACTTTTCTTTTTCTGCAACCGCTGAAAGTTTATAGTTGCCATAGCCTACGCCTGCACCTATACCACCTGCTACAACAGCTTCTCCAACAATCTTCCCTGCTGAAGGGCCTTTGCCTTTGTTGTCATCGTTACCAAAACTTGGTGACACACTAACTTTGTTCACACTTAAAGACATCATTTTCTCCTTTTATCTTTATTAATTTGAATTATTTCGTACTTCTAAACATGTAATAGCTGTGACAAAAAAAAATTGCTAGTCATTTTTATAAAAAATGTTTATTTTTACTTATATTATCAGATTGTGACTAGATTTGAGGCATTTTGAAATTCGTTTTTACATTTCTTAATACTATTTATAAATTCGTTGTCACGCTGAAGCGTTAAATTGTGCAGTGCATTATAATTGTAAGTATTCAGGCTTGAGTTGTAGGCGACATAGGAGCCGTACAAATCAGGATACTTGTACAAGTGCTACCGATTAGGTTAATAAGCTTGAGTTTTACAATTACAGCGGGATAGATCCTGAATATTCCAAGATTAATTAAGATAACCAGCTCGGTGCTTCAGGATGACAGTAGATTCGGTACTGAGAGTCTGCCTGTTGAAACGTTATCGGAAATTCCGTTTCACAAATTCCACCGCATCTTCTCTTGTTTTCACCTCGGAAGAAAGCTGTGCTTCTTGGAGTGCTTTTATAATTTTACCCAGTTTCGGTCCGGCTTTTAGGTTGAGCATTTCCATAATTTCTTGTCCGCTTAAAAGCTTCGGCAGGGGTTCCAACCTGTCTTTAATCTCAATATAATTTTCCATCAACTTTTTCAAACCGTTGATATTGTTGTTTACCATCTCTTGAGTTACAGAAGGGCCAAGCGCCGAAAGCCTGTCAGAGTGTGAAATAGCAATAACGTCAAAAACCTCGTCACCCATTTTGCGATAGAATCTCATGATGTTTTTTTCATTATTGTTTTCGAGTGTCGTCACATTCGCCGGATAAATATGGTATTTGATGAGTTTTTGGATATATTTAATTTGTTTATTTGAAAATTTAAGGGTCTTCAGTGTGTTAAAAACGAGCTTTGAGCCCACATCGTCATGTTTATAAAATCTGTGGCGGCCGGTGTCTTCTTCGATTGTCCAGGTTTGGGGTTTGCCAAAATCATGCAAAAATGCCGCTATTTTAAGATATCCGAGGCGGTTTCCCCCTCCTCCGCTTTGGTGAATTTGTGAGGCAAAGTGCTCTTTTGCTTCTTTGGGAAGCTCTTTGAGGTATTTTGTAACCTGATTCACAATCTCAATGCTGTGATGAAACAAATCCAGGTGGTGATGAGTGTTTGGCGGAATTTTTTTTACCTCAATGATTTCAGGGAATATCATATCCAAAATCCCAACTTCATCCATAGCAAGAAGCGTATTCGGTGCATTTTCACCGGCGAACAGTTTCACAAGCTCTGTATTAACACGCTCTTTTGCACTCTGGTTGAGTTTTTCAGCATGTTTTTTAAGAAGATTTTTTAAGCTGTCGTCTATTGTAAAGCCCAATTCACTTTGAAATCTAAATGCACGAAGGATTCTCAACGGGTCGTCAATTATATTTTTTTCAGAAATCTCTTTGATAGTTTTATTTTTTATATCGTCCAAGCACCCGCAGCAGTCGATAAATTCACCCTTATTCAAATCAAAACCCAACGCATTTATCGTGAAATCTCTGCGTTTCAAATCTTCCAAGATATCTGCCCCGATGCATTCTGCCACGTCGATATAAGTGACTTTATCCTCCATCACGACACGATAGATTTTGTTCACCTCGTCGAGCGGCACAAAATAGCCATTCAAGCCGTCTGCGATTTTTCTTGCCAGAGGTTCTGCAATATCTTTTTCGACGACCAAATCCACATCACAGCTTTCTCTATCGAGAATTAAATCTCTTAAAAAGCCACCTACAATATAAGTTTGGGTGTCTTTTAAAAAAGGCTCGATACATTTTATAATCGGATTATTTTTAATATTATCAACTTTTTCCATAAAGTTATTCATTCTCTAATTCGTAAATTATATTGGAAATCGCTGC
>JAVBRY010000161.1:0-8899 GCA_031547505.1 Candidatus Gastranaerophilaceae bacterium
TGCCGAAAACTAGTTTTCGTGCAAAATGGCGTCACGGAAAAATATCAAGCTCTAAAGTAGGTTGGGTTTAAACCCAACAGCGTGATTAGTAAATAGTGACCTTTCTTTTGGTTACTTTTCTTTCTTTTGTTGCGAGGTAAAGCGGATTGCTCGCAGAGGGCAAAGTCGACCTCACGCAGGTGAGGGAGCGAGCCCGTTTAATGCGAGCAACCAAGCAGAAAGAAAAGTAACAGAATACATTCGCAGAAACAATTAATGTTATGCGCAACAACAATTTAGGTTTGAAAACTTAAAGCTTACGATTAAAGATGGTCAGATCCCGAATATTCCAAAATTATCTAATATAACAAGCCTGGCGCTTCGGGATGACAGCCCTATTTTGTTGTAGAGCATACCAAATATTTGCATAACAAATATACAGTTCTAGGCCACTTACACTATGCTCTTGTTAACAATAGGAGCGATTTTTTGCATATCACCGTATAAATCATCAAACTGCTCCGGATACAACGACTGTGCTCCGTCACACAATGCTGTCTCAGGATCATAATGAACTTCAATAATCAAACCGTCACATCCTGCAGCAACAGCTGCACGAGACATCGGCGCAACTTTATCTCTCAATCCCGTACCATGGCTAGGGTCTATAATAATAGGCAGGTGGCTCAATTTTTTAACGACAGGAATCGCTGAAAGATCGAGAGTGTTTCTTGTCACACGCTCGAACGTTCTTATCCCTCTTTCACAAAGAATAACTTCTCTGTTTCCGCCTGACATCACGTATTCAGCCGCCATTAAAAGTTCTTCAAACGTAGCAGACAAACCTCTTTTAATCATGACAGGTTTGTTAATATAACCCAATTCCTTTAACAGGTTGAAGTTTTGCATATTTCTCGCACCAACCTGAAGGATATCAACGTATTTTAAAAACATAGGAATCTGAGATATTTCCATAATCTCTGAAGTCACTGCCATACCGTACTTGTCAGCTACTTCTCTTATGATTTTTAAGCCGTCTTCGCCCAATCCTTGAAAAGCATAAGGAGAAGTTCTCGGTTTAAAAGCACCGCCTCGAAGGATTTTTACACCCGAAGCGCTCAACTTTTTCGCAGTCTCATCCATCTCTTCATAGCTCTCAACAGTACACGGACCCGCAATTACACCGATATTATCTCCGCCGAATTTTACTCCGTTAACGTCAATAATAGTATCTTGTGGTTGGAAAATGCGGCTTGCGAGTTTGTAGCTTGAGGTGATTTTTATTACTTCTTTTACACCCTCTAATAGCTCAATATCACGAGGATCAATGACTTTCCCGCCGACAGCGCCTATGACTGTATGGACTTCACCCTCTGAAACGTGGGTGTCAAAACCTTTTTTCTTTATGAAATTTATAACATTGCTTATTTGTTCTTTTGACGCGCCATGGCGCATGATAACGAGCATAATACTTCCTCTTAATTTTTCGCCTTTATATCATAGAACAAATATGTTTAATGCGCTAAAGTTTTATTGGGGTTACTACTTAAAATACGCAATATACGCAGACATTGAATTTATAATGGCTTCAGCATTATTAAGCTTGTCGTTTTTGGCTTCGTTTTCCAGTGTTTTGGCAAGCCTGTGAATATATTCAAGCCTGAGATTGCCGCTTGCACCTTTTATCGAGTGCGCTGTTTGTCTAACAGCTTCTGAATCTCCTGCCTCTACAGTTTTTAATAATTCAGGCAGCATTATTTTAAGATCTTTAATATATTCGCTCAACAGTTCAACAACTTCTTCCCTGGAGAATCCAAGATCATTCATCACGTGTTCAACAACTGAGTTGAATTCAATATCGGCATTGTTTTCAGAGAGATTATATTTGATTTCGTCAGGCTCGTTATGGTATTCATCCATATTTTTGGGAATATATTTGCTTATTTTTTCCATGAAAACATTGTTATCAATAGGTTTTGACACATAATCCGTCATGCCGGCAGCCAGACATTTTTCCGCATCATTTTCTAAAGTGCAGGCAGTCAAGGCAATTATCGGAATATCTTTATTGGTTTCACGGATTTTCCTTGTCGTCTCATAACCATCCATTACAGGCATCTGACAATCCATGAAGATTATATCGTAATTATTGGCAGAGAATGCATCAAGGGCTTCTTTGCCGTTGTTAGCTATATCACAGGTGAAACCGACTTTGTTGAGGAGTTTTGTCATCAGTTTTTGGTTCAACAAATTATCTTCAACAAGAAGGATTTTTGCTTTGGCTTCTCTGTATAGTTCCTTTATAGTGTGTTTCGTAACTACTTGTTTTTCTCCCCAAACAGCTTTGTGCTCTGCATCTTTAAGGGCAAGCGATACACACTCAAGGAATTCATTTTTTCTGACAGGTTTAGGCAAATAACCGCTCAAGCTGCTTTTTCTGACAATACTGTAATCTCCGAGCTGCGCGCGGGAAGTAAGAAGTATAATAGGAACATTTTTATACTGCGGTATCTCTCGAACCTTTTTCGCAAACTCTATTCCGTCCAGACCCGGCATACAATAGTCAGTCAGGATTATATCGAACTTGGTTTCATCTGCTTTCAATACAGACAATGCCGAATCAGGATTCAACACGCCCATCATATTACAGCTGTATGGCTTTAAGTAGTGTTTTAACACATTTATGTTGGTCTGATTGTCATCTACAATCAAAATATTTTTATTTTCAATGCCATGTCCGTTTTGAAGAGAAATTTCAACGGAGTGGTCCACATCAAACTCTGCCGTAAAGGCAAATGTTGAGCCTTTACCCAATTCTGATTCAACAGTTATCGTTCCTTGTACCATATCCACAATGTTCTTTGAAATCGCAAGGCCGAGCCCTGTTCCGCCGTATTGTCTTGTTGCAGAGCTATCGGCTTGTGTGAATGCCTCAAATATCTTCTCCTGAGTTTCTTTTGCAATACCTATACCGGTATCTTGAACCTCAAAACGGATTTTCGCTTTACTATCCCGGTGCTCCTGCAGCTTAACCATAATATTTATTTCACCTTCGTTGGTGAATTTTATGGCGTTACTTATAAGGTTATTAAGCACTTGTCTGAGCCTTCTCGGGTCACCGAAAACTTTTTCCGGAATATTTGAATGGCAAAGAACATTGATTTCGAGCCCCTTGAGTGCCGCATCAGCAGAAGCCAGCGTAGCAACATCTTCAACCGTGTATCTGAGGTTAAAGCTTATGTGCTCCATACTCATTTTTCCTGCTTCAACTCTGGAAAGATCAAGAATATCACTCAAAAGTGCAAGCAGAATTTCTGCCGATTTTTTAGCTTCTTGAGCAAAATCTATCTGTTCTTCGTCCAGATTTGTATCAAGGAGCAGCTGAAGGAAACCAATAATACCATTCATAGGAGTTCTTATTTCGTGGCTCATATTAGCGAGGAATTCACTCTTTATTCTGTTAGAATTTTCTGCGAGTTCTTTGGACTCTACCAGAAGTTTTTCATAATTCTTTCTTTCAGTAACATCTATAGCCATCCCTAAAAGCCCGAAACAGTTTCCATCACTATCCAAAACCGGTGCTTTTATAATTTGCATACATTTAATTTCACCACGAATGCGAACTTTGGCTTCTTCCTGTATTATTTCATGTGTGGCTATGATTTGTTTATCTTCTTCGACCAGTTTATCAGCGTAGTTCTGAGTAATGACACCTGTATCGAGCAGTGTCTGGATAACTTTTTTTCCGATTAAATCTTTTTTGTTAAACCCATAGAGGTCTTCACATCTGTCGTTTACGAGCAGGAAATTGTCTTCTGTGTCTTTGAGCCACATTGCAAAAGGGATATTGTTTACGATAGATGAGAGCTGTGACTGCTGTTCTTTAATCTTTTTTTCCATTTGATGCCTTTGAGTAACATCACGAGAAATCCCTTGAACACCTATTATATTCCCTTCAGAATCATACAAAGGAGACTTAACTGATTCGATAAGGAGAGACCCTTTTTCAGCATGCTCTATCCAATGCCTGCCTGTGTATGTTTGTTTTGTTTCAAGTACTTCTTTGTCTTGTTCTACAAATAACTTCGCAGCCTCGGGGATATGAATTTCCAAGTCTGTTTTGCCTATCATTTCCTGCGGACTATTAAAACCCATTGCTTTCGCAGCAGCAGACGAAGCTGCACGATAGGCACCATTCAAATCTTTTAAATAAATATACTCTGTTGTACTGCTAAGCCAGTTCTTCCAAAGATTTACCTGCTCAAGAGTTTCTTTATCAACTTCATAAACTTCATTATTCATGACAAAAATTATACCAAATATTTTACGCTATTTAAATACGGTGCTATAATAAAACTAAATTTAACGGTTGTGAATGGAAATGTATGAAAAAGATACTTATCGTTGATGATAACGAAACTAACTTAAAAATTCTTGATCTTATTTTATCAAAAGAAGGCTACAACGTAGAAACAACAGCAAACCCGACAGAAGTTTTGTGTGATTGTGATTCTAAGTGCCATGATTTGATATTATTAGACATCAATATGCCTGAGATGGACGGATTTGCGCTGTGCAAGGCACTCAAAGAAAATGAATGTACAAAAAAAACTCCGATAATATTCGTCAGTGCGCTATCAGATACTGAAAATGTTGTCAACGGCTTCGCTATAGGTGCTGTAGACTATATAACAAAGCCTTTCAGAGCAGATGAGGTCAAAGCCAGAGTCAACACACATATCCATCTTCGTGAGCTTCAGATAGAACTTGAGAATCAAAATCATGTTCTCGAAGAACGTGTAGCAGAACAGGTTCAAAAGATTTCAGATACTCAGATGGAAACAATTTTCTCGCTGGCAAAACTTGCCCAATCCAGAGATGACGAAACAGGACAGCATCTTGAACGTGTTCAGGAATACTGTCTGATCCTTTCAGAACAGCTTGCTGCAGATTCTGCATACAAAGATATCGTTACCCCTGAATTTATAAAAAATATTGTGAGCGCAAGCCCATTGCACGATATAGGAAAAGTCGGTATTTCGGATTTAATCTTATTAAAGCCAGGAAAATTAACTGATCAAGAGTTTGCTAACATGAAAACCCACACGGTAATCGGAGCAGAAACCCTTGAATCCGTTGACACAAAGTTCGGCGATAATGCTTTTATCCAAATGGGAAAAGTAATTGCACGCTCACACCACGAAAGATGGGACGGAAGAGGATATCCTGACAACTTATCGGGAGAACAAATCCCTCTTGCTGCAAGAATAATGTCCATCGCCGATGTTTATGACGCCATCAGCACAAAAAGGGTCTATAAAGATGCGTTCCCGCATGAAAAATGTGTGGAGATTATACAAGAAGGCCACGGAACACAATTCGACCCTGAGCTTGTTGAAGCATTTTTAAAAGTACATGACAAGTTCTGTGATGTACGAAGAGAGATGTGCGACTAGGTTTCCACGGTTTATTTTATCTTAAAATTTCTCTGTAAATCTCTGTTGATAGCCTTTTTGGCTATGTCTTCACGTTTGTCGTGGAGTTTTTTACCTTTAGCAAGAGCTATTTCCACCTTCGCCCAGCCGTTTTCCAAAAACAGTGAAAGCGGTATGATTGCATAACCTTCTTTTTTAATTTTGCCGAGCATTTTAAGAATCTCATTCTTGTTTAAAAGAAGTTTTCTTGTTCTCTCCGCCTCATGATTATATCTGTTGCCCTGTTCATACGGACTTATATGACAGTTGTGCAGCCAAATTTCGCCTTTTTCGATTTTAGCAAAGCCGTCTTTTAAATTAACTCCGCCTCTTCGAACAGATTTTATTTCGGTACCCGTAAGGACTATACCCGCAACGTATTTTTCGAAGATGGTATAGTCATGAAAGGCTTTTTTATTGTTTGATATAATTTTTCGTCCCATAAAAAGATTATACTACTAAAAATATGGTTATATATCAGCAGCCTGTATTGGACAAAAAATCTATAAATTGTCGTCTTCAAATCCCGGTGAACGTGAAGGCAAATTTGCATAGCCCGGGTTTGCAATAACTGTTTTTCTTATGTATTTGCTGGAGTACCCGCCTTTAACAAAGAGCTTTTTCAACGTATTTTCACGTACAGCCAACGGGTGCATACTCTCACACTCTTTTACATATTTATCTGAAAGCTGTGTCCAAACGGCCGCCTCAAGTGTCCAGGCATAAGTTTCTTCGTTCAACGAATTAAATTCATCCTGGTGCAAAGCTTCATGAGCCAAAAGTGCCGCTAATGCCTGTTCCGGAGCGTCCTGGTGCTTGTGATTTATATAAATATACAGGTCTTTTTTCTTCTTCCAGCCGACAGCATCAAAATTTGTATACGCTTGATTCAATGTACCCAAATCCATAAACTCTACTTTTATCGGTTTATCACTGAGATTGTTACCGAGAATTGCATTTCTTGAGAATTCCCCGAGGTTGCCCTTCAAAAGTTCAAGAGAGCGCATAACTTTCTCGTCTTTGGTCACACCCTTGTAAACAGCTGCAAGAACTTCGTATTCTTTTTTTTCAGGAGTTTTATCCGAGTTGTTTCTGGTTAAAAAGTTAGATAACGCAATTTTAGAGGCCTTCGGAGCTTCACCCGCAATAGCGCCGGACTGAACCATAAGTCCCACTAATAATCCCGCAATAATAGTTTTCTTTTTCAAAATAATCCCCACAACCCGTTCTAATTCTGATTACTGCCCATGTAGATTTACATATTTATAAATTTATAAATCCACAAAACCTCATACAAAATATTATTACATCTCTTGTTATTAATGACAAATTTTGTGAAGTAAAGTTCCCGAAAATGTTTATAAAAATATAGTGTAATAAACTTGCCTAAGTTAGTAACAATAACATACTATGAATTCAAAAGGAGGAGCTATGTCTGAGGAAAATGTAATAGTTGAAAAAAAGAAAAAAGATTTTAGCATAATTTGGAAAATTCTTTTTGTCGCTGCATCGCTGTGTTTATTAAAAATTTTCGCTATCACCGGACAAGGAACTCACTCTGAAATCAATATCAGCGAAAAAATGGGACTTGCATTAGTAGTTGTTCTCGGTTTAATTTACATACTATTTGGATATTTGTGGTCACTCGGATTTAAAAAAAAGATATATTCTCCCGCTGTAAACAAATTTAATATAACCTTATATACCCTTTTTGCCTTAGGATTTCCTACTTATGCTTGTTTGCAAGGTATGATAGAAAAAAATAATTTTGGCATAGTTGCAATTATCACATTAGCTATAATCGTATTTTTGGTATTTTTAATATTCTCTCCGGCATATATTTTATTTTTTCAATACACTAAAAAAGTCGATACATTTGAAGTTATAAAAGCACCGTGCATGAGATTGTTAGCCTTTTTTACATTAACTACAATCATTTTGGGATACGCACTAAAACATTTAATGGATGTTAAAAGCTTTTTGATGGAAATAAGCACTAAAACCATAGCAGACTATACTTATCCGGCACTACTCATATATCAAAGCGTGTTTTTAATCGGTTTTTGTCTTAGTAAAAAAATTCTGCCACAACGTTTTTGGCAATATTCACTGCTGCCGTTTATGCTTTTATATCTTTGGGACAACATGCACGATACTAAAGGATTTTCCGAACTTCTGGCTTTGCCCTGGACATTAAAAATAGCTCTGCTGGCAGCAGTAGCCTTATTATTCAAAATACTATACGACTATGCATTCACGAATATCGCATACCAAAAAGAAGGCAGCCAAAAATCTGGAGAATTTTTCAAACAATCTTCTAACTAAACCATCATCCTGCCTACTCGAGTAAATTAAATTTTTGCATCCCCGGGCGTTACATATTGGGAGCAGCTAAAAACCGGCTTTTACGGGGTCTCACGCTTTAGTTATGAGTTCCCGTAAAACATTTATCTTTCTAATATTCAATACTGTATGCCCGGGACGGCGTATATTGATGGCTCTATCAACGAATTACTTTACAAACCCTTATGCTTCTCAATAATTTGAAGAGCAAGCTCATCAATCTTCTTCAAATCATCTTCGGTCGGCTTGCCTTTAACGACCACATATTCAATCTTTTCAGGTTTTGTCACCGTGAACATGTTCTCAATCGGGCCTGTAAGGTTTCCGCCCCAGCCGTATGAACCGATGATTGAATAGAATTTAACTTTCGGTCTCAATGCATTAACCAAGAATGCAGCCATAACCGCCGAAGGGTGAGGACCGGCTAGAACCATCGATGCCCCGAGAACAACAGTCGCTGTATCAATAAGCTCCATACTCATAACACCTTCATCACATTCAATCAAATCGCAGATTTCCACTTCAACACCTGCTTTTTTTAACTGCTCCGAAAGTCTGTCCACAAGCATCTTTGTGCTCTCATACATTGAAACATAAGGAATAAGAACCTTGTTCTTAACACCATCCGACGTCCATTCTTCATACAAGTCCAGAATAAAATCAGGTTTGTCATAGATAGGACCGTGGCTAGGAAGAATCATAGCCGGTTTCATTTCGCGAACCTGCGCTGTATATTTTTTTGCAAAATTTCTAAACGGCATCATGATTTCAGCGTAGTATCTTTTCGCCGCTTCAGCCAACTCATCTGAACAGTCCGCAATCAAATCATAATGCGTGTAATGTGCACCTAAAAAGTCACAGGTAAAAAGAATATTATCCTCTTTTATATAGCTGAACATAGTATCAGGCCAATGAACCCAAGGTGCAAGGATAAATTTAACCGTTTTATCACCAAGCGAAATCTCGTCCCCGTCATTAATCACAGAAAACTTATCCTCCGCAACATGCAAAATACTCATGATGATTTCTTTGCACTTTGCATTTGTGACAATTTTCACATTCGTATATTTCTCAAGCAAAATCGGCAGGGTGCCTGAATGATC
>JAVBRY010000184.1:0-5313 GCA_031547505.1 Candidatus Gastranaerophilaceae bacterium
GTAGATGGCATCCTTAAAAAAGTTATGGACTTGCCAAACAAAGTTGAATCATCTATCATTGCTCGTTTCAAAGTATTGTCTCGTATGAACATCGCAGAACATAGAAGATCACAAGACGGTACATTTACAATAAAATATAACGGTCTTGCGTATGACTTCCGTATAAATACTTTGCCTGTCATGGGTAAAGAAAAAATGGTTATAAGAATTCTTGCCCCGGCAGCAAGTATTAAATCTGAAGATAAAATTATCAAACTCAACGGCGGTACTGAAGAAGACCACAATAGGCTCACTAAACTGACAAGAACCCCTAACGGAATTATCCTTGCAGTAGGGCCTACCGGTTCCGGTAAGACGACTACCTTGTATTCAATTTTGAAAAGCTTGAATGATATAGGCGTAAACATTACCACAATCGAAGATCCTGTTGAGATCAAAATCGACGGTATAAATCAGTCTCAAATTAACCCTAAAGCTGGGATTACGTTTGCATCTTGTATGAAAGCAATCTTAAGACAAGATCCGGATATTATTCTTATCGGTGAGATTCGTGACTTTGAAACACTCGAAACAGCTATCTCAGCTGCTCTTACAGGTCACCTTGTATTGAGCACGCTTCACAAAAACTCTGCAGCTGCAACTGTAACAAGACTTATCCAAATGGGTGCTGCGAATTATCTTATTTCGTCTACCCTGACAGGTGTTATTGCGCAAAGACTTGTGAGAAAACTTTGCCCTAAATGTAAAACAGGCTATAATCCTACTATGGAAGATGCACAAAAAGTTCTTACAAACCCCGAAGAGATTCAACAATTTATGAAACGTACTATATACAAAGAAAGAGGATGTTCCGAGTGTAACTACGAAGGATTCCAAGGGCGTTTCGGCGTATATGAAATTATGACTATTACAAAAGAGGTTAAAAAATTAATTGCCCAAAATGCCCACGATATTGAAATTGAAGAGGCAGCTGTTGGCGGAGGCATGAAAACACTCCAAAAATCTTGCCTTGGACATATCCTCAGAGGTGATGTAGCAATAAGCGAATTCGTGCGTGTATTAGGTAATGTAACTGAATAGGTAAACAAACATGACAATATTTAATTATGTAGCATTGAAAAATAAAAGCGAAGTTGTGAACGGAAAAATCGAAGCAACTGATGTTAAGGTTGCTCGTGAAGAAATCCGTAAACTGGGACTCACACCTACGAAAATTTTTGCGGAAGATGCAAAAGTTGCTACCGCAAAAGTAAGATTGAGCCCGTTGACTTTGCAAGAGTTGATTGACTTTACATCTACATTCCAAACTCTTATTGAAACAGGTGTACCGTTGATTGAGGGTCTTGTGTTCCTTGAAAAAGATGCGGTCAGCTCTAGAATCAGACTTCTTTCAAGAGAAATCAGAAAGCAGATTATCTCCGGTGCAACATTTGCAGATACAGTAACAAAATACAGAGAAATTTTCGGCAGTGTATATGTAGGTTTGACTAAAGCAGGGGAAGATTCCGGGGAAATGGAACGAACCATGGACAGGCTCGTTGAACTGCTTAGAAAACAAATGAACATACGAAGAAGAGTTATCGGTACACTGATGTATCCGACGTTTGTTATTACTCTTGCGGCTGTCGTTGTTACAGTCATGATTATGTTCGTATTCCCTGAGTTCAAAAATATATTTGAGAGCTTCGGGGCAGAATTGCCGTTTTTTACAAGAGTTTGTATTCAGGCAGGGGAATTTATGAAGAAGTGCTGGTATTTGGTGCTTATGTTCCCTGTAATGCTGGGTGCGTTGATATATGTTGCGTTTAAAAATGAAGTCTCAAGAAAAGTTATAGATGAATTCTTGCTTAGAGTTCCTTTAATCGGAAAAATGCTTCAGTTTGCTAACTTTTCTAACTTCTTTACAGTTATGCACGTAGCTTATGAAGCCGGTATTCCTATCGTTGACTGTTTGTATCTTGCAAACCTCACAGTCGACAACTGGACTTTAAGAAAGGCAGTAACTGAATCTATCAATAAAGTTCAACAAGGTATCCACCTTTCTACAGCAATGAGGTCGGAAAACATGTTCCCTCCGATGGTTTTGTTTATGATTGCGACAGGTGAACAAACCGGTAGATTGGGCGATTTGCTTAACCAGTCAGTAAAATACCTGGATAAAGAACTTGATAATATCATCGATGCCCTGACGGCATTGATTGAGCCTTTAATGCTGCTATTAATCGGAGCTATTGTAATGTTCCTCGCTTTAGCGTTATACTTACCATTGTTCCAGACATACGAGCTTATATAGGAAGAGAAACTGATGAACGAAGAATTCGAATTTGAATCATATGCTGATGACGATTTTACCAATGGAGTCTGGTCTGAAAGAGTATTGGTAATCACTCAGGACTACGAAATCAAAGGTTATGTCTTCATGCCAAAAGTCGGAAGACGCAGCCGTGTTCTTTCCGATATCTTGAACGGCAAAAAGAGATTCGTTGCAATCAAAGACTGTGAAGTTTCATATAGACAGCTGCCAAACCGAAGAACCGAGTTCCATGATTTTGTTCAATTGAACATAGATTCGATAATTATCCTCCGTCCGACGACTGCAGAGGAAATGTAGAAAATATTTTTAGATAAAAAAGACGGTTTCTATACCGTCTTTTTGTTGTTATTTTATTTTAATCCCCAAAACGTCATCCTGAACTTGTTTCAGGATCGCATAGGTTAATACCTTTAGCTTATTTTAAATTATTTTATTATATAAATCTTAGAAAGTAGACTTAAAGTCTTTAATCAAATTGACTGTCCACTGCCTGTGCCATCTTTTTAACTGCTTTTCACGTTCTATAGCATTTTCTATATCACTTGCGATTTCGTAATAGACAAGCTTTGTTAGGCTATATTTTTTGGCAAAACCTTCTACAACTTTATTTTTATGCTCCCAAACACGCTTTACCAAATCTGACGTTACTCCAATATAAAATACTTTATTATATTCGTTTGTCAGTATGTAAACATAAGAATCTTTTTTCATAACAAGTGAATTTTAGCATAAATGCAAGAGACAATGCGATCCTGAAACAAGTTCAGGATGACGTGATTCTAAAAAAACGGTCTAAAAACCGTCTGTTTATTTGGTTGATAAATATTTAAATAAAATATACAGCAATACAAGAAGAGGAACAATAAATTTTACAAATATTGCATCTCTTTTTTCTTTTGCTATTTCTTTTGAGTCATCATAACCCGGATACATTTCTTTAAATTTATTTCTCAAGTCAGGTTTTTTAATAAAAGATAAAAGATAAGGATTCTTCTCTTTAATCGTTATTTTTAAAGTAAGATCTATTCCTCTACACCAGTACCAATACATACTCTCTATCTCATCATTATTTATAAATTCAAGCTTGTCTAATCTTGATATAATTAGCCGTTGATTTGTGAACACAACTTCAGTTCGAAAGTAATCAGAGATGCGCATATATACTACAAAGCAAAACATTAAAAATATCAGAATAAAACCTATTATCAAGGATATTACAGCAGCACCCATTTTATCTGAAAAAAAGATTATTAAAACTGCGAGAGCACACAAGGCTAACACAAGATAAATTGTATTAGATAAAAGGCTCAGAAAAAAATTGTTTTTGTCTTTTTGAGCTATATAAACAATCTCTTCACCCTCGTTCAAATTTGCATAAATATCTTTATTTTTTATCTCAAACATAATACTTCCTTTTTTAAAATATTATAAACCGGAGTTTATTTATCGCCATCCTGAATTTGTTGTAATAATAAAATGGTTTATAATTTTAGATTGGGCACAACTCAACACAAAAAACTGTCATACCGGGCTTGACCCGGTATCTGATGATTTGTGAGTGTAAATTTTTATTCTAGGAGTTAGAGTTTCAACTAAACCTCAAAATGTGTTCAGATGCCGCATCAAGTGCGGCATGACAAAGTTTGTAGCTTTTGGTATGTGCTTTATTCCATCGATACAAAAATGCTTGATTTCACAGGTTGTCTGTGATATTTTCAAATAGAGATGAGGGCTATTAGCTCAGGTGCCCGGAAAGCAGAGCTTTCGAAGTTAGATTATGCGCAGTGCGCTCTAGCAACCTGAGAATGACAAAACAAAAGTATTAAGGGCTATTAGCTCAGGTGCCCTGGGAAGCGGAGCTTTCGAAGTTAGATTATGCGCAGTGCGCTCTAGCAACCTGAGGATGATAAAACAAATAAAAGATGAGGGCTATTAGCTCAGGTGGCTAGAGCGCACGCCTGATAAGCGTGAGGTCCCTGGTTCGAGTCCAGGATGGCCCAATTAAAATATCCGCCATTAAGGCGGATTTTTTAATTTTATAATAGTTTCGGAGACTCACATGCCGCAATTTTTTATCAAAACCGAAGATATTCTTGAGGATAGAATCACCATCGTTGGTGATTCACAGTGTCATCATCTTGTGAGAGTTTTGAGGATTAAAGTGGATGAAAAACTTTTGTTGGTGGACGAAAACCAGACAATATATGAGGCGGTTGTTGAAAAGGTTGAGGCGGAAAAAGTTTGTGCAAAAATACTTTCACAGAAAAAATCCGACCACTTTTTGAACACTCAGATTTATCTTGCTCAGGGCGTTTTGAAAAACGATGCACAGCATTATGTAATCCAAAAAGCCACAGAACTCGGTGCTAAAGGGGTTATCCCGATAGAGTGCAAAAACTCTGTTGTTAAGGGCTCTGTAATTGATTCAAAGATTGATAAATGGACAAAGGTTGCACTTGAGGCGGTGAAACAGTGTGAGAGAACGGATATTCCTGTGGTTCTTCCTCGAAACACACTCGAGGGTGTTTTAAAGGATGATACTTTTAAAATAAAAATCGCCTGTGCAGAAAGAAATCAGGAGTGCTCTTTAAAAAAATATTTGAGAAATTTGAAATATAATAAGGAAGATAAAATCCTTGTTATAATAGGACCCGAGGGCGGGTTCTCGCAATGTGAAACTGAGCTGTTTGATATTTATAAAATCCCGAAAGTGTCACTGGGAAAGTTGATACTTCGCGCTGAAACTGCCGTAACAGCAGCTATTTCCAATATAATTTACGAGTTAGAGAATGAATAATTTAGTTGATAATATTAAAAATAATCCGATTATAAAATGTATCGAACCTTTTTTAAAAGACACCCAGGCTTACATAGTGGGCGGGTTTTTAAGAGACTTGATTCTTGATAGAGAAAGCTGTGATGTGGACTTGGTTGTCGGAAAAGATGTTGCAGCAGCCTTAGCGAGAAAAATCGCAGACGGCTTGAACGGCTATTTCGTA
>JAVBRY010000081.1:0-5883 GCA_031547505.1 Candidatus Gastranaerophilaceae bacterium
ACTTGTGGATGAGGTTACTAACCTCACAGAATGGCCTGGTCCTGCTGTTTGCAGCTTTGATGAAAATTATTTGAATATCCCTGAAAAAGTTACGGTTACCGTAATGGCGACACATCAGAGATACTTCCCCCTATATAAAGATGGCAAACTAACAAACAGCTTTATCACAATGACAAACTATCTCGGCGATAATTTTGAAAACATAAAAGCCGGAAACGAAAGAGTAGTTAAGGCGAGATTGGATGATGCGGTGTTCTTCTTCAATGAAGATACGAAAAAACCTTTTATCGATAACGTAGAGGCCCTAAAAGGCGTGACTTTCCAAAAAGGTATGGGCACAATGTACGACAAAACACACCGTATCATTGAGCTTTCAAAATATCTTTCTAATGAACTGAATATAGATTCGACAACTATCGAAAGAACAGCATTGCTTTGTAAAGCCGACCTCGTAACGAGCCTTGTGTTTGAATTCACTGAACTCCAGGGTTTCATCGGTGCGGACTATGCATTCAATGCAGGCGAAAGCCCTCAGGTTGTTCAAGGGATAAGAGAACATTATTATCCGCTCGGTGCTGATTCTGATTTGGCTGAAACTTATGAAGGTCAGATTGTTGGACTTGCGGATAAAATTGATACAATCTGTGCAGTCTTTGCAGCAGGCAAAAAACCTACAGGCTCGGCAGACCCGTTGGGCGTGAGACGTGCGACTCTGGGTATTATAAAAACCATTATCTCAAAAGACTTGAAAGTGAATCTTTCTGACTTAATCGAAAAATCTATATCTATCCTTCCTGTGCAGGTTGAGAATCCCCAGCAAGTAGCTCAAGATGTGAAAACATTCTTTGAGGACAGATTGAGTATTTATTACAACGAAAAATACGCTCACGATATAGTTGAGGCTTGTATTTCTAACAAAGATGCGTTGGCAGATTTGAACGATTTTACAGTGAGATTGAGCCTTTTAGACAAACTGAAAAAAGCTCCTGCCTTTAACGGCATCTATGAAGCAGCAAACCGTATAATCAGAATCGCTAAATGTGATAGCGCAACGCCTGACGAGACTTTGTTCAATACACCTTATGAGGAAAAACTCTTCGAAAGTGTGAACTCTATCGAAGACAGCCTTTGCTACAGCGGATTGTGTGAGAAACTTGAAGAATCAGTTCCTGTAATCAACGAATTTTTCGACAACGTTCTTGTTATGGACAATGACGAGAGAGTAAAAGAAAACCGCCTGAAACTCCTTTGTGCAGTGAAACAGAAGTTTGAAAAAATAGCTGATTTTTCGAAATTGGTGGTTTAAGTTAATTAATTTAAGCAGGCGCAAAAATATTTATGTTTGGTTTTTAAACAAATATCATGCCAATATCTAAAATCGATAGAGATATAAAAATTGCAGAAAATCAAAAAAAATCTTCTGTTGTGATGAAGGACTATCCACATCATAGCTGTCGTCTTGTTATACAAGAAGATAGTTATGTTCATCAAGCGGCCATAAAAACTTCTTTCAAGGCAAAGTATACGGATTTAAGGGATTTACCGGGATTGCCCTGTGCTTTGTGTGGAAAAGAAATGATTCCGAATGACTTTTATAGAAAATTCAGCCCCGGGCAAAATGAACCCCAAGCACAAAAAGTTTTTCAAATGCTAGAACCTTACGAAAAAGAAATGTACGGGCATTATAAGGATGTGTATAACACCTTAAAAACTTATGCAAGCTGCAATCCTAATAAGACGATAAGAGAAATTTTGAATTCTCATTCAATTCGAAAAAAACACCTCAAATCTTTGGAAACTAAGCAGACAAAAGTACTCGAAGATGTAAATATAATAATGGACAAGCTTTCAAAAAGCACTCGTTCTAAAGCAAAGCCACTGATTCAAGATGCACGTAAAGCCCTCTTCACACCAGGCACAGAACATAACAAAAAAAGAAAAGATATTATAGACATCTTTGTACAAATGCATGTTAAAGAGAGAGAAGAATCAATTAAACGTGAAATATTGGAAACTATAATAAAACTTCCTTCTTCTTCAAATGACGTGGATGCATTCTTTGTAAAATATTCACGAAGATCTTCGAATGAAACTGTTCAGAATATGATTCAAAAATTTACGGCAACGATTGAACATGTCCTTCCGAAAAACAATTTGAACGGCGAGAAAGGTGCAAATTCTATTAAAAATTATGTAGTTATGCACCAGGGCTGTAACAATGAACGCTCCCAGATTCCTTATGAAGTTATGATTGAAAAATACCCTGATATCCCTAAAAATATGCAAAAACATATGGACAAAATTACTGAACATTACAAGGCTAATATGCTGACATCTGAATATGATAACTACGCAGATGACATAAAGGAAACACTATATAAAGAATCCAATGGAAAAATAAATATAAATACCTCTGGATATGTTAAGGCTGCGGCCACACCATCGGCAAAAGAACAAAAACTTGGGTTCAAAAAACGACAAACGCATGCAGCTGGCATTCCGATTGAACTGCAAAAAACGAAAGACAAACAGAATGAAATATTAAATCAGCCAATGCTGAATATAAAATATTTCCTACTTGCACAATTCTTCAAAAATCAGCATAATAGAAATGTTCACGAGGATTGTACGAGAAAGGAAACATCATGGCAGAATATGTATTTTTAGACGGAGAGTATTTAGACGCAGCGACGGCTTCAATCCCCGTCAGAACCCACGCTTTCTTGTATGGCACATCGGTTTTTGAAGGCATTAGAGCATATTATAACCCTGAAGAAGACCAATTGTATGCTTTCAGAATAAAAGAGCACTTCGAAAGGATTAATAACAGCGGAAAAATAATGCATATGCATTCAAAATACACTGTAGAAGAGTGGTGCAGCATATTCAAAGAACTTTTGAAGAAAAATAATTATAAAACAGATGCCTACATAAGACCTCAGATTTTCAAAAGTGCTTTGAAAATTGGCCCGGGCCTACTAGATAATAAAGATTCAACTTTAATTTTTTCGTTTCCTATGGCTGATTATTGTGATACGGCTAACGGATTAAAAGTTTGTGTGTCCAATTGGAGAAGGGTTGATGACAACGCAATCCCGCCAAGAGCCAAGGTTAGCGGTGCATATGCAAACACTGCATTAATCATAACCGACGCAAAACTTGCAGGTTTTGATGAGGCTATCGTGCTTTCACAGCAGGGATTTGTAACAGAAGGCTCTGCTATGAATTTCTTTATGATTGAAGGCAATACCTTAATTACAACTGAAACAACAGATAATATTCTTGTGGGTATTACAAGAAATACAGTTATAGAATTAGCAAAAAATGTCCTCGGTATGGAAATTGAAGAAAGAGAAATTTCAAGAACAGAGCTTTATATTGCACAAGAGGCATTCTTCACGGGAACCGCTGCTCAGGTCAGCCCCATAACCTCTATAGACAATAGGCTGATAGGAACAGGAGCAGTCGGCGAGAAGACAAAAGAGCTTCAAAAACTGTATTTCGATGTTGTTAAAGGCAAAGTAGAGAAGTATAAAAAATGGTGTACACCCATCTATGATTAGTTTTTTAGGCTTATGCATAGAAAATTTTATAGAATCACTTAAATATATATTCGACCGAAATACAAAATTTCGTTCGGTCATTTCTCAAGCTGCAATGATTAGCTACGACTCGCTCTCAATCTCCTTGATAATTGTTTTCATCGCTTCTGCTGTAATCACACTTCAGGTTTCAAAACAATTCCTGATGAGTGGAGCCGAGAGTTATGTTGGCGGATTTATTGCAGTTGCTCTGGTAAGAGAGATTGCACCGGGGTTTGCCGCACTGGCGATTGGTGCAAGAGCTGGAACTGCGATTTGTGCCGAGGTTGCGAATATGAAGGTTACGGAACAGATTGATGCGATAAAAACCTTACAGGTGAATCCTGTCGGATATTATTTCGCTCCTCGTTTGCTTGCTGCTGCTGTGACTGTTCCAATGGTTGTTATAATTGCAGAATTTTTGGGTATTGTAGGCGGAATGATGGTGGCATTTGTTGCTATAGGGCTGCATCCGAACAGATTCTTGAACACTGTATGGCTGTTATTAACCCCTAGAGACATCTATATAAGCCTTTTTAAAGGAGTTGTATTTGGTATTTTGATTACCCTTGTCTGCGCTACTCAAGGCTACAAAACTGTTGGCGGAGCTAAAGATGTAGGGATTTCAACAACCAAGTCCGCAATCCGTTCAACAATATACCTTCTCGTTGCAGATTTCCTTTTGAATATAGTTTTTTACCTCTAAAAATCATCTAATTAACGTAATGTGTATTCCTTTACTTCAACTTGATTATGGGCTATCATACTCTTTGATAGATATTTTATGGTGGAAGAAGAATTATGTTCGAGAGTAAATCGTTAAAGTTTAAGATTGTTGTCAGCATGTTATTTTTGTCATTTGTCACAATCTTCATTCTTTCTTGTATAAGTGTATGGAAAAGCAGCAGCATCATCAAAGATAATGCTAAGCAATCATTCGTCCTAAATGCAGAACTGGCAGCAGAACAGGTTTATACAAAATTTTTGGAAATAGAAAGAAATATAGATTTGATGGGTGGGTCGGTTGTCACCGCAACATCCGTTCAATCATACGCTGATATGGCAAAACTGAAAAACAATCAGGAAGCTGAATATTCAAAAATTAGACCCTAGGTCATAAACTTCTTTAAGAAAACAAGCTCTGCTCAAGGCATATACTTCTATTTTAACCAGCAATATGCTCCTACTTATGACGGCGCATGGTTTGTAAGAGATGGCGATAAAATTGAACGTGTTGAAGATGGTGAACCTATCATAAGAGCAGAAGATACAGCCTGGTATTTTGCTCCGATGGATTCAAAAAAACCTGTATGGTCGGATGCTTATGTTGACGAAACATTAAAGCTTCCTATGATTACGTATTCAGCACCCGTATTCAAAAACGGTATGTTGATGGGTGTAGTCGGTATGGATATGGAATTGAGTGCATTAAATAATGTGCTTGAAAAAATAAAAATCTATAATGGAACAACGGCGTTCTTGATTAATAAAGATTATAGCTACGTTGCAGGTGCTGAAAAAGGGCTCAAACCCGGAGATAATGTCTTAACTGCAAATAAAGGAAAATATAAATTCCTCCAAAAAGAAATAGTTAAAGAAAAAGACGGTAGAGGCTATACGGAATATAAAGACGGACTCTCGACAAAAGTATTGTCATTCGCTACTTTACCAAACGGATTTATAATCTGTATTGAAGTTCCTGTTGCGAATATACCTACGAACACAGCAAGCACAACAATACTTCTTGTCCTGTTGGGTGGACTAATACTTTTCGGTACAGGTATTGCGGCGTTACAATTGGGCAATTTCTTATCTGCTCCTATTAACAACGTGGTTTTTGGACTGAGTAACTACGCCAGAGAGCTTTCAACAGGTACTGATACATATTTGGCATTGAGTCACAAACTTGCTGAAGGAAGCTCTGAACAAGCTGCTGCTGTTCAAGAAACATCGGCTACACTTGAAGAATCTGCTTCGATGGTTGAGCAAAATAACATTAATACAAAACAAGCTGTTATTTTGGCTGAAAATACAAAAAATGCTGCCACTGAAGGCGGAAAACAAATGAAACAGGTTGTTGTAGCTATGGAAGAGCTGAAACAATCCAGCTCTGACATTGCAAATATAACAGATGTGATTAGTACAATCGCTTTCCAAACCAACATCCTTGCTCTCAATGCTGCTGTAGAAGCGGCAAGAGCAGGTGAACTAGGAAAAGGATTCTCTGTCGTAGCTGAAGAAGTTAGAAACCTTGCACAAAGAACTGCAGATGCAACAAGAGACATAACAGAAAAGGTTGATA
>JAVBRY010000216.1:0-10611 GCA_031547505.1 Candidatus Gastranaerophilaceae bacterium
TCAATCTCAAACAAATGTTAAGGAAACTGAAATTGCCTCAGAAACAGCTGTCATAAGCAATAACAGTGCTTCAGAGTCCGATAAAATTATTACAGAGTTGAAAAAGAATGTTGAACTGAATAATTCCGTTAATGTATTGAAGGATAAGCGTGGTGTGGTCATTAGGTTGAATGATACTGTGCTTTTTGACCCGGGTTCTGCTATAATAAAATTAGAGGCGAAAGCTGTGCTGAATGAGATTGCACTTTCTCTGAGCGAGCTTGAAAATCCGATTGTTATAGAGGGGCATACGGATGCGACTCCGATAAAGAACGATAAATTTCCGTCTAACTGGGAATTATCAACAGCCAGAGCCACAAATATAATTTCATATTTGACCAAAGAGCGTAGTTTTGCGCCGGGAAGGCTATCGGCAGTGGGTTACGGGGAATATATGCCTGTTGCAAAAAATACTGACTCTATAGGACGGTCAAAAAACAGAAGAGTTGATATAATAGTATTAAGTATGGATAAAAATAATTAAAATAATTGAGAAGATTAGGAAATTTGGAGAAGTATAATGACAAAACCGGTTAATAAAAGTGAAGCAGAGGTTAAGCCGAGTGCCGATTCCAAAAAAGACGCCAAACAAGGCGGCGGCGGTGGAGGCGGTGGTAACTCTCTTGTTACCAACCTTATCATCACGTCTATTATATGCTCGATTTTTGTCGGAGCAAACTATTTTATACAGGCGACACTGCTTAAATCACAGTTGAAAAATGTCGGAGCGGATGTTGACGTTGACTCGGAAGCAAAAGCGAATAAGCCTGAAAAAGGCACTATTCTTGACCTGGGTCAGTTCACTATGAACCTTAGCGATGTTGAGAAAAGAAGATATCTGAAAATCAATGTTGCAATAGAAGTCTCTAACCCTGAAGGCGGCGCTCCTAAAGCTTCCGGCGGTCACGGCGGCGGTCATGGCGGCGGAGAAGCAAAGGACCCTGTACTTGAGGAAATGGAACAGTATAGACCGGCAATAAGAGATTCAGTTATCTCTATAATGACAAGCAAAACTTCTGACGAGCTGGCGACTACTGCGGGCAAAGAACTGGCTAAACAGCAGATAGCAGATGCCGTCAACGATATATTCGATGGAGAAAGAGAAGTTATGAGAGTCAGCTTCGGCGACTTTATAATGCAATAAAAGTAGGTTGGGCATACTTGCCCAACAGCAAAAAACAAAGCAGTAGGGCGGAAAATTTCCGCTAAAAACAAAAAACTAGATAAAAACAAGGGGAGAGAAGGACTTTGAGTTCTGAAACAAATGCACAAGATGTAGCAAGCACAGATTCGTACGTCATAGATTATGACGGTGACGAGTTTCTTGACGAAGACGGTCAGGAGGAAACGAAGCGCGGCTACAAATTATACAACTTCAGGCGTCCCGATAAATTCTCTAAAGACCATCTTAGAGGTATTCAGGATATTCACCGTGAATTTTCACGCCAGATGTCTTTGATTATGACTGCATATTTGAGGATGCAGATTGAGATGGAGGTTGTTTCTGTCGACCAGCTCACCTATGATGAGTTTATGCGTTCTGTTTCGAATCCTATATCCTTGGCAGTTTTTGAGCTCAACCCGCTTCCGGGTCAGATTCTTCTTTGTATAAGCTATGAAGTGTTATCCAGTATTGTAGATAGAATGCTTGGCGGCGTGGGTGTTATTGAGCAGAATACAAGAGAGCTAACAGATATTGAAGAATCTCTTGTGAAAAAGCTTGTAGAACGTAAGATTCAGACTCTTGAAGGTGCTTGGTCTCATATTATCCCTGTAGAAAGCCATCTTGTAGGGTTGGATAGTAATTCAGCGAATATCCAAATTGCTTCTGCCGGTGAGATTATTTCGCTCGTGACTTTTGAAATGCACATCGCAAGACAACATTACGGCCTTATCAGTTTGTGTTATCCGTATCCTGTTCTTGAAAATGTGCTTGAACATTTGACTACACAACATATATTCCAGACAAAAGGTTTGATTGCTACTTCTGAAGAGCGTAAAAAAATGATTGAGAAATTAAACACCTCTTTCGTTGATGCGAGTGTAATTTTGGGACAGACAGATATTTTGTTTAGTGACGTTCTTGCCCTCAAAGAGGGAGATGTTATAAAATTAGATAACCAGTGCAGTGATGATCTGGTAATTCAAGTTAACGATGAACGCAAATTCTACGGACGTCCGGGCAAAGTTAAGAACAACGTATGCATAAAAATCACGGATAGATACGATGATTATGTAAATACATTAAAAAGGTTTTATTAGGAAGGGCTCATAAATGGCAGATAAGGCAGAAAAAAAGAAAAAAGATGAAGATTTGACACAGGAAGCAGCACCTGCTGCAGCTCCTGAGCCGGAAATTTCTGCCGTTGAAGCTACTGCTGCCCCGGTAGAAATTGAAGAAGCTGTGGCCGCTCCGTCAGCTGCTGAAGTTGTAGCTCCTGTTGAGGAAACTGCCCCTGCTGCAACTGCATCGGAACCGGTCCAAGAGCCTATAATTACAGATGTGGAGTTCCCTGAAGAAGAAGCTGCTACGGTTTCTTCCAAAGAAGTTGCTATAGAAGATAACGGCGAGCATGACCCGGTGACGGTCCGTCCGGTTGAGTTTAGTTCGTTTGATACTTATACACCTACGGATTCTGACACAAACAGAAATCTGGAAATCCTTATGGATATTAAGCTGGAGTTGACTGTTGAATTGGGCAGATGCCAGCTCCCGGTTAAAAAAGTTTTAGAACTTACAAGAGGCTCTATCATTGAGTTGGATAAAGTTGCGGGTGAGTCGGTCGAACTTTATGCCAACGGAAAACACGTTGCTAACGGTGAGGTTGTGGTAATTGAAGACAACTTCGGACTTCGTATCACGGCTATTTCAGAACCTGAAGAACGTATTAAAGGCTTGACGTAATAGAATTTCACATCATAAACGCCTTGAACGTTTGATTTTGCGATGCAATAATATTTTGCTTTGCTTTCTCTTCCTTTTTGAACCTGTATTTTGTAAATAGGTTTGACGTTCCTGCTACAAAAAAGCCCATCACTCCGATGCTGAATAAGAATGGTACACCAGAGATGAGAACTTTTTGTTTAGCTAGTTTTTTGAATTCTGAATTTATGGATGTTTTGTTTTTTACTGCTAATTCTTTTACCATATCGCCGATTTTTTCAAACGAAGGTGTCTTCAAATTCTTGTCTATGGTTTCTTTGCATTTATTGTTTTTAAACAGAAGTCTTTTAAACCCTTTCTCAAATAGCTCACTGCCGGTGATTATGTAGAATCCGACTAATGGGTATCTGAAAAGTGTTTCAAGGAAATTCTGTTTACCTCTGTCTTTTGCGGCTCCGAAATATCCGGCTCCGCCGATGAGAACACAAGATGTCAGTTGGCCTTTGCTCAAAACCAGCTTTCCGTTTTGTTGGTTGAAATCCAAACTGAAGTATTTGTTGAAGAAATCTTTTTTCTTCGGACTATTTTTGAATAATTTTGTCCCGGGTGCGAGAATAAGCTCACTCAGGTCTTGAAGCGTTTTTGAAGAGTTTCCCTTTTTGGCAATCAAAGTCCCAAGCCCCAAACATCCTGCGAAAATCGCTCCGGCTCTTTTGATATTTTTGTAGGCACTTTTTTTAACCTTTTCCTGCTCGGCTTTATTCTCGTTAGTTTTTTCAAGGTTGGCAATGTTGTTGAAGTTGCCTTTGTTGAATATTTTCAGTGTAAAAAGATTCTTGAAATAGTTAAGAGTAAATTCCGCAAGTGGGATAAGCATTGCGCTCAGCGCAATCGCAGCTTTTATAGGAAGAACTTTTTTATTTATAGCATTGTTCTTTTTTAACAATTCAACAGCCGGAGTCGCAACGAGATTTTTTGCTTTTTTGTCGAGATTTTTTGAGAAAATTTTTCTTGCAATTTTTTCTCCGATAAAAGCCGGAGCAAAGTAAACAAGCATACTCTCTGATATCTCAAGCATCGAATTTTCGGCTAAATCTTCTTTGCTCCTGGAAAAAACAGCTTTGGGCAAAAGGCAGGTCGAGGTGTCTTGAATAAACCTTGAGGTAGAGAGCCCTGAGGCTTGTTCTTGATGACTTATGAATTTGGCGGCTGATTTGAGCGGCTGGGCTAATGTATATATTAAATTGGTCTGCATAAAATTTCCTTTTAAATAACTAAAAAAACCTGTCATATTGTGTACAGGTTTTCGTATTTAAAAAAATATAAATTTTATGCGAAATTTTTATGCCAAATCTTATACAAAGGGCACCTGTACTATTTTACAGGCCACCACCAATTTTTATTAATGTTTCGCAAAGTATTTTTCATCTTGAGTTCAATATAGCTCTAATATTTTCCGGAGTCAAGTGCTACAAGTATTAATGACACTAAAAAAAGCTGTATTAAAACTTTCGCTTACGGTATAATAAATCTCATGAATAGAGATGAAGAATTAAAAATTGCACAAGAAATGCAGGCTGTTGCAGAGCAGATGTGGATTGATGATTTAGAAGAGAATCCTGACTCAGAATTTGAGTTTTTTGACTGTGACTGTTGCGGTCAGTCCAAACCCCTCGCAGGTTCTATCGGCTATGCTGAAAATACAAGACTGTGTAACGAATGTGTCTTGTTGGCTGAAACAGGGTTCGCACTCGGTAGACTCAAAACAATTTCGGATCTTATGGCAGCGATGGAAGATAAAAAACTTGAGAGTTTGTGCGACTTCATCAGGTTGGATAGAGTAAAGCAGAATAATTAATGATAAAAATCGATCTGTACGGAAAACTAAATAAGCTTGATTCATATATCCTTAAGCAGGTTCTTGAGGTGTTTATTATGGGTATCGTTATATTTACATCGATTATCTTTGCTTCTGATACTTTTATAACATTGGTTAAGCAAATTACAGCATACGGAATTCCGTTCAATATTGCGCTAATGATAGTTCTTTTGAGCATTCCTCAGGTCATAGTTATGGCTATTCCTATGAGCGTCTTGTTTTCAACAGTAATGACGTTGAATAGACTGAGTTTGAGTTCAGAGATTACTGTAATGAGATCGTGCGGAATTGGCTTAAACAGAATAGCAAAGCCGATATTTATCTTCGCGGCAGCTATGGCGCTTCTAACTTTTGCAATAAATGAAATGGTCGTTCCTGTAACAAACTCACAGTCAAAAATTCTTGCAGTGTGGGCGTTGGGACAAAAAAATATCCCGAATGGTAAGCAAAACTTTACGTTTAAAGATTCTAAGGATGGAATGATAAAAAGATTGTTCTATGTAGATAAATGTGAAGAAAATACCTTGAAAAACGTTTCAGTTGTTGATTTTTCAGAACCGGGAGATATACGAATTATTCAGGCTCAAAGCGGCAAAACAAGCCCTGCTGGCTGGCTCTTCAAAAGAGGTGCTGTCTATAGCATTAACTTAGAAGGGAAAATGCTCAATACTACCTGGTTCAGTGAATCATTGGCGGATTTTGGGTTAGATGTAAAAGATAAACTGACAGAAGACGAGGCTCAGCAGTACAATATCATTGCACTGTGGAAGTATATTGAAAAAAATAAAAAAATTAAGAAGCAGAATATAGAATTAGGCAAAATACCTATTGCAAAACAGAATAAAAAGACAACTGAAGAATTGACAGAAGAGTCTCCTGAAGAACGGGCAGCAAGAGAGGCTGAACAACAGAATGCATTATTTAAAATAGAGTTGTATAATAAATTTGCGTTCCCTGTGACGACGATTGTACTTGTACTTTTGGGTGTTCCTTTGGCTATTACTCCTCCAAGAGTCAGGTATAACAGAGGATTCTTGTTTAGTATTTTAATTTTATTTTTATATTATTTGTTAAGAGGAACATCAATTTCTTTGGGCGAGACTATGACAATACTTCCTTTCTTAGCTGCCTGGATTCCGAATATCGTGTTGGCCGCATTAGGCGGCTGGCTGTATTATCGTAAGGTTTATACGATTACCTGATTCTAATATTACCCGTCGCGGCTAGCCTTCTTGTGGGGAAAAGTTTTTATAATTCCATGGTTCAATACGATTGTATTGAGACAAGAGGAATGAATTATGGAGTTTAGGGGGTCACAAACCGAGAAGAATTTAGAGACGGCATTTAGCGGAGAGTCACAGGCAAGAAACAGATACAATATTTTTGCTGACATAGCAAGAAAAGCAGGCTATATTCATATCGCCCGAATCTTCGAAGAAACTGCTGAAAATGAACGTGAACATGGCAGAGTTTGGTATTCTATACTTAGAGGCGATTCAATTAATTCTATATTGGAAAACCTTATGGATGCTGCAGAAAAAGAGCATTATGAGTGGACAAATATGTATGCTGGTTTTTCTAAAACTGCAAAAGACGAGGGCTTTGACCATATTTCATTTCTGTTTGATAAAATAAGAAACATTGAAAAGATGCATGACCATAGGTATTTGAACCTTATTGAAGATTTAAAAAATGAAGAAGAGTTCAAAAAAACCGAGAAGGTTAACTGGGAATGTGCGAAATGCGGACTTGTTATTCACAATGAAGAAGCACCTAAAGTCTGTCCGTTCTGTCAGGAGCCTCAGGGCTATTTCTTTGTTAGCCAATTTGACGGCGAAGTGACAAATTTTTAGGAAAAATTATATTTAAAAGATTCTTCGGTCACTATCGTTCCCTCAGAATGACAATTTATTACGAGGATGTCATCCTGAGCCTTTATGGCGAAGGATCTTTTATCTTTTACAATATCGTTTCATACAAATCAACCCAATTGGAGTTAAAAGAATTTATTAAATTAATTTTATAATCTCTTTTTTTACCTTTTAAATATTTTTCTCTTACTATTGCAAATTCTATATCATTAGTTTGTTCAAAATAAATAAGTTTTGTTAGGTTATAACGATTAGAAAAACCTTTGGTAAGTTTATTCTTGTGTTCGTAAATTCTTTTAACTAGGTTTGAAGTAACGCCAATATACAATGTAGTGTTTGTATAATTGGTTATTATATAGACATAGTAGGTTTTTTGCATCGTAAATTTCTTTAAAGATTCTTCGTTGCACTCAGAATGACAATTTGTTTTAGAAAACTGTTGAAAATGGAACTAATTAGCCAAAACCTCAGACCTATTATTGCTGCTGAACTGCATATCGTGAAGCAGCTTGTATTTACCGTTAGGGGTATTTATAAGCTCATCATGTGTGCCGAGTTCAACAAGCTCACCTTCATTAATAACAGCAATCCTGTCTGCATTTTTGATGGTTGAGAGCCTGTGTGCAATAACAAAAACGGTTTTATTCATCATAAGATTTTCAAGCGCTTTTTGAACAACAGCCTCTGACTTGTTATCGAGAGCGGATGTTGCTTCATCTAGAATAATTATCGGCGCTTCCTTAAGCATTGCTCGTGCAATAGCTACACGCTGCCTTTGACCGCCGGAGAGAGTTGTTCCTCGTTCACCTATATATGTGTCTAAGCCGTCTGGCATTTCATTTAAGAATTCATCAATGTGAGCTGCGCTGACAACTTCTTGAATCTGTTCTTCTGTAACATTAAAATTGCCCATCCTGAGATTTTCTCTGATTGTGCCAGTGAAGAGGAAATTGTCTTGAAACACGATAGCGATGTTGTCTCTGAGTGATTGAATTGTCATTTCTTTAATATCAACACCGTCAATCTTAATCTGCCCTTGCTGGACATCGTAGAATCTAGGAATAAGACTCACAATCGTAGTTTTTCCGCCGCCGGAGTTGCCGACTATAGCCAGTGTCTCACCTGTGTTTACACTAAGATTTATATTTTTCAATACAGGAGTGTCTTCGTTGTATTCAAAAGAAACATTTTCGAACGATACATTTTGTTTAACTCCCTGAAGTTCAATTGCATTTTCCCTGTCTTTAATTTCAGGCTGCATATCAAACAACTCAAATGTGCGCCCGAGAGCAACAAATAAGGTCTGAATACCTGTGAGAGTGTTGCCCATTGTTTTTACAGGTTTGTATAAAAGCAATAAAGATGTAACAAACGAAGCAAGTCCGCCGCTTGTCATTTTCCCTGAAATAACAAGGTAAGTACCGAATCCGAAAACAAATGCGATTCCGATAGATGCAATCAAATACATTATTGGTGACATCCATGCAGAGCGCTTAACGAGTGACATATTTACATCGAACATATCGTATATGTTTGTTTTGAACTTATTATGCTGATATTCACCCAAGTTATATGCTGCAATAATTTTGTTGCCTGAATATGTTTCGTTGAAGTTTGTTGTCAAATCGCCGCCGATTTTCATGTTGGCGTTGGATGCATTTTTGATTCTCTTTCTGATTATAGCAACCGGCAAGAATGCTACGAATAGTACAACCACACCTACTAATGCTAACAGCCATGAGTTATAAAGCATTACGCCGACAAGAGCGATAGCACCGCAAGTAGCTGCAACAAAAGCCATTATGTTATCTAAAAGCCCCCGAGATGCTGTATCCGGGTCAACTAAAAAACGAGTGAGAACTATGCCTGACGAATTTATGTCAAAAAACTTGGGATCCATTTGTACAAGTTTTTCGAAAAGACCTATTTTAACAGCGTTTGTAACTTTTTGTCCGCACCATGTTGTTAAATATTCATTTAAGTATCTCAAAAATCCTTGCAATGCTGCAAAAAGTACTATACCTACAGGAAGTATAACCGCAAGAAACATGTTCTTTTTGATTAAAACTTCATCCATATATGGTTTTAGAGCATACGCAACAACCCCGTCAAGCAGCCCGACAGGTATTGCAATTAAGAAACTGAGTATAACCCTGCCGATATAGGGCTTGATGTACTTATAAACTCTGTTTAATAAATAGCCGTAACTAAATGAATCTTTCGCCAACGTATCTTTTAACTTCATAGTACTCTCTCTTTTTCTATACTAATATTTTAACCCAAACAAACCCTTCCGAGTAACTCTCGCAAATTTAATTTTAAACCAAATGTTACTCTATATTTGAAAACCAATATGGCTAAGACACTTGTACAATTTAAATTTTCATCATAAACCTTTAAACTTTTTATAGGAGTATTAAGAATCGCTGGGTTTTGGAGTGTAGTGAAAAAGGGAGAAAAGAATGACTGTAGTAGAAAAGAACCAGGAAAACCTGGAAATGTGTAAATGTATGGACTGCCCTTCGTATTCGATTACGTGTAAAATTAAAGAAATGCCGCATAATATAATTGATGAAATTCAAGGTATCGAAAATGTTTCTGATCTGGAACAGATGTTTTGTGCATATACAAAAAGCCGTTGTATCAACGAAGATAAAGGCTGTATGTGCAACGAGTGCGGAGTACACGGAAAATACAACCTCGAAGATGGCAGCTACTGCATTAGTGAGAGCAGAAATTAAACAAGTTAAGGGTCGGCAAAAAGCCGGCCTTTTGTTTTACTTTGCTGTCATTCCTGCGCAGGCAGGCTTGAGTCGTTGACGACGCAGGAGTCATACGAATCAGGATACTTGAACAAGTGGAATCGCACAATCTATGTCTAGGACATAACTAATTTCCCACAATAGAATTTATTGTATTATTCTGTTTTGGCGTGTCATCAACAATAAACTTAGGGATATAGTCTTTTAGGACCATCATCTTGTTTATTTCACCGCTCAAACCTGCAAAAGAAAGCGATACAGCAGAAGGCTCAATCGACTCCCTCTCGTTAACAAACCCCATAACCGTCTCCAGTATATCAAGAAGCATACCCTTGTTTATGTGGGCGTAGTCATAGTCTTCAAATACTTCCATTAGGAACGGATAGGCATCGTAGGCTTCAGCTTGATTTATTTTATTAATTTTTGCTTGAATATCAGCGTCAGAAATATCACCTGAATGAATTTTCAAGAAATATGCACTGTATCTGTATATGTTTCGAAGAACGAGTTCTTTTTTCTGGTAACGGCAGGCGTTGTTGTAATATTCCGCAAACTCATTCATAAGTTCGGCAGGCTTAGGGAGTACACCGTTCTTTTGTATTATCATAAAATCATTCATGAATCGTCCAAACAGATTCGAACCTTCTGCTTCAAGAAAATTGTTTTCCATCTCCAGCCAGTATGTGTTGTATGCATCAAGAATCTCAGGTGAGGATAATGCAGATTTTTTCACATCTGCTAAAATAAACCTTCTTATCTTGGATAATTCGCTCAACATTAAGTTTCTCCCTATTTATATTTTAATGGAGCGATTCTTAAAAAACAAACCATTAACAATTCTTAAATTGATTCTGCCTTGATTCTACCTTTTGTTTTGCTTAGTATGAGAAGTGAAAGTTGAGGGCGAAATGTCACTGGATGTATATTTGGGAATCGACGTCGGGTCGGTAACAACGAAACTGGCGCTTGTTGATGAAACAGGCAAATTTATAGACAGCTATATGCTTAGAACTTCAGGCAAACCTGTTATGGCAGTCCAATCAGGCATGAAAGAACTGCATAAAAAGAAATTGTGTGATTATAATATCAAAGGCGTAGGTACGACAGGCAGCGGAAGAAACCTCGCCGGCGCATTGATTGGTGCTGATGTTATTAAAAACGAAATCACGGCGCACG
>JAVBRY010000004.1:0-2542 GCA_031547505.1 Candidatus Gastranaerophilaceae bacterium
GTAGATATAAAAAATAATACCGAAAACACCATGAATTCTGTTCAAAAATCCCTCAAGGCGACTGAACAGGAGAGAATGTCCGTTAAGATAAACATTGAAAAAATGGTTATCTTGAAACAGAGAATCCAGATTATTGCTGAGCTGATTCTTGAATTGAGCGAATATATTCAGCAAATCGGTTCTATTATCGGCTTGGTTGAAGATATAGCTGAACAAACGAACATGCTTGCTCTGAACGCTGCGGTTGAAGCGGCAAGAGCGGGTGAACACGGAAAAGGGTTCGCGGTTGTTGCGGGAGAAATCAGAAAATTGGCTGACGAATCAAAACAGGCGACTACGAAAATTGCTTCACTTATTAACGATATTCAACACACAACAAACTCTACCGTTATGGCCACAGAGGAAGGCACAAAGGAAATTGAGTCAGGTGTGAGGCTTGCTACATCTATTGAAGAAAACTTTGAAGTATTGAATCGAGCGGTTGAGAATTTCTGGCACCTTTCCGAAAATATTATGGTTGCATCTGACAGCCAGACATCTATTTCAGACTCTGCTATGCAGACTATTCAAAACCTGAATAACAATATTGATGAGACTTTACAGGCCATTGATAAAAATATAGGGAACATTAACAGCCTGCAGCTGACAACGGGCAGTGTTAATACGGAAAATCAGCTGTAAGGATTTTAAATGGTAGGATTTTAAATGGATTTTCTTTCTGAAGAAATTGAAGAAATTCTGAATATTTTTCGAGAAGAAACTGAAGAAATTATCCAAAAGTTAAACAACAATCTTCTTCAGCTTGAAAACACACCGAACGACCAGGAAAAACTCGTTTTTATGTTCCGTGATGCCCATTCTCTAAAGGGTGCAGCGAGGATGATAGGATTCAATAATATCCAGCGTCTGGCACACAAGATTGAGGATGTTCTCGGCCTTGCGAAAGAAAACAAACTTAACATCAGCCGTGAAATTTCAGATATTCTGTATAAATCCACGGATTTATTGAGTTTCCTTATTGAAAATTCCGTAAAACAAAAAAAAGAATATTATACTGATGACATCCAAAAATATATTGAGAGCATGGATGCTTTGATTGAGAAGAATATCAGTTCACCTCAGCCGGTTGTAGATGAAGTTTCTGAAGAACGTGAAAATCTTATTCGAACTACGAACAACATTAATGCGCTTTTGATTGAATCAATTCTTATGCTTGCTGGAATGGAGCCTGATGATAGCGGACGACATATTGAAACGCTCTTTGATAGCACAACACAGCTTGAAAATATTTTTAAAGAAACAGGATATCTTCATATTGAAAACAAAATTGCACTTATCAATCAAAAATTAGAGTTTGTTATTGATAACTCCCATTTGCTTACAGAAGAAGAACTTGGGGATTTGAACAATGAGTTTTATATTATTGCAGATGACCTTAATGAAATTTATGAAGCGCACAATGTGGGCGTTTTGCACTTTAGGCAGATTATTGAAAGTAAATTAAAAGAAACTGTCATAGGCGAAGTGCCACATAGAGAAACTTCTGATTCTAAAAACAAAATAATATGCGATATGGAGCTGGAGCAAAAACTTCAGGCATTAAAAAGAGGTTTTGACAGTTTGGAGAATGACCTTTCTCATATCGGTGATATTAATAAACTGATAAGCTATCTGATTGAACAGGACTATAATCCCGGTATCACGCTTATTTATAAGAAATTTTCTGAAATTATTGATACGCTGAAGAAACTAAATGCACTTCCCGAAAAAGAGGTTATAGGTATTATCAAACAGGGCTTGCATTCTACAGAAAAGTTTATTTTGTATGGCGAAGAGGATGAAGATTTTACACTTGTCTTACAAAGACTCGATATCGTAAAGCAGATGCTGGACTTGAACCTTACACAGAATCCTTTGTCTAATTTGGCTTCAAACATCACAGAATCAGGAATTGCGGTAAAAAAAGCACAGGACTTTTTCAATTCGTTTGAATCTTCTTCCATCAAGACACTTCGTGTTGATACGAAAAAGCTCGACCAGCTCGTAAACCAGATGGGTGAGTTGATAATCACGAGAATCAAACACCAGAAAAACATCTCTGAGCTTGAAGAAGTGCTCGAAGAGCTCAACGAATGGAAAAACTTTAACCACAAATCCCAGAGCTTTATAAAATACTATGACAAAAAACTCATGTCCTCGATAGAGGTTGGCGATGGGGCGAACCTGTCTATATTCAGTAAACAGATTTATGCGATTTTTCAGGAAAATGCAGCCAAGATTGTCAAACTCAACAACAAAATCTTGAGCCTGCAAAAGTCTATCGACGAGGACGATACAAAGTTTAACCTTATCGTTACACAGCTTGAGACAATGGTTAAAAATATCCGTGTATTACCTTTGGCGACTATTTTCCATATGTTCCCGAGAATGATACGTGATATTTCCAAAGATACCGGCAAAAAAATTGAGCTTTTGATTTCGGGTAGCGAAACCAGTGCCGACAAAAAGGTTATCGAGGAGATAAAAACTCCTTTGATGCATA
>JAVBRY010000099.1:0-3508 GCA_031547505.1 Candidatus Gastranaerophilaceae bacterium
GCTTGTACCGGTTTTGAATGTATAGTCACCCGCTGTGATATCTACAGACATATTTTTGACTTTTGCGTTCTCCATCTGTGAAGAAATAAATCTCGCCCAGATGAGTTTATAAAGTTTATACTGCTCTGATGTCAGATACTGTTTAATGCTATCAGGTGTTTTATCGACGTAAGACGGACGAATTGCTTCGTGAGCGTCCTGAACGTTTTTGCCTTTGGCATTTTTTACATAATTATTAGGTTCGGCAGGATAATACTGTTTGCCAAAACTATTAACAATATAGTCTTTTGCCTCAGCCGTGGCGTCGTCAGAGATTCTCACCGAATCTGTTCTCATATATGTAATCAAACCGACCGGTTCGCCGTCGATTTCGATACCTTCGTATAATTTTTGTGCAACCTGCATGGTTTTTGAAACGCCATAGCCTAATTTATTACTGGCTTCGCGTTGCAAAGATGAAGTTATAAAAGGAGCTGACGGTTTTCTTTGGGTATCTCTGAAAGTGACCTTTGAAACCTCGTATTTCAAGCCTTTTTTGTTCAAATCATCAACGATTGTATTAGCTTCTTTTTCGTTTTTAATTTCGACTTTTTTATCTTTATATTTTGAAAGTTCAGCGCAGAAAGGTTTTTTGTCCTTCTCTAAATCCGCTGATACGCTCCAATATTCAACAGGAACAAACGCATCAATCTCATCCTCACGCTCACAAATCATGCGAAGCGCAACGCTCTGAACTCGTCCTGCCGAGAGGCGGTAGTTTCTCATTTTTTCCCAAAGGACAGGACTGATTTTATAACCCACGAGTCTATCAAGAATCTGGCGTGTTTGCTGAGCCTTTACACGTTCCATGTCTATTTGTCTTGAATTTTCGACGGCATGCTTTACGGCCTTAGGTGTGATTTCGTTAAATTCAATCCTGAAAATCTTGCTGTCAGGAACTTTCAGCTCCTGTCTCACGTGCCATGCGATAGCCTCTCCCTCACGGTCAGGGTCAGATGCGAGGTAGATTTTGTCTGATTTTTTCGCTATATCATTCAGTTTTTTAACAACTGCTTTTTTCTCGGGGATAACAATAAATGTCGGCTCAAAGTCATTCGCAACATCGAATCCGAGCACTTTTGGAGGAAAATCTCTTATGTGTCCATAGCTTGCCTCAATCTGATATGAGTCGCCCAAAATCTTTTTAATAGTCTTTGATTTCGCCGGTGACTCTACTATAACAAGCGCTCTTTCCTTGCCTTTTGACTTGGTTGCTTTTTCGGCTGATTTAGCAGCTGTTTTAGTCGTAGTTTTAGCACCTGCCTTAGCCCCTGTTTTGGCTTTGGCAGTGCTTGTTTTAGTTTCAGCTTTTTCTTTTGTTTTCGTTGTTGTTTTAGTTGCCATAATATCTTTCATATCGTCATCTGACTCCGTATTTCATTAGCTTTCAAGGCCCACGGAGTCACCCGCCAAAATCATCGTCTATGCCTATTGTTGCATAATATCCGAATCAATCAAAATACAAGACAGATATTTTATAAATTTTCTTACGTTTCGACATCGTAGCATGAGGGAATTTTTTGAGCAAATTATGGCAAAAAATATTCGTATTTTAAGTAGGGGGTGGCAATTATTACCTCGCCCCTTGGGGAGAGGGTAAAATTTCATTACGAATTCGATGAGTAATAGAAATTTGGGTGAGGGGTCTGTTACAAACAATGCAGGTTATTACCCCTCATACGTTTTTCTAGCTTCCGTTATCAACTCAAGTTGAAAAACTACTTTCTCCCCAAGGGGAGAAAACTTATTAATTCTACAGCTACAACAAATCCTCAAGATACTCTTCAATTTCTAAACCAATTTTTTTGTATTTTGTTTTGTCGTCAAGGGTTAGAGGTCCTATTGACATTGGGGATTGGGAAGATATAAGGATTACGTTTGTGATGTCGATAACGCGGTCTGTAAAGTCGATGTTTTCATTCAGACCTTGAGGATTAGTAGGTTGGGTTTTAACCCAACAGCATATTCTTGTCGGGTCAAGACCCGACCTACTAGATAAAGTTGATTTCAAACCGAAGAATGACTCATAATAAATTCTGTCTGATGTATTGCCCTTAAATATAAGATTATGTTTAAAGTTTCTTTTATATAAGCCATTTATTCTTTGAAAGAGTTCGTTTTCGGAGTGTTCGAAATCCGGGCTAGCGCAGAGGTTTGAGACAAACATGCCTGTTTTTGAGAGGCATTTGTTTATTAATTTTAAGTAGTCATCTTCCAAGAATCTCTCGTCTATGCCTTCATCTGATGCCACATCGACGACAATTAAATCATATTTTTTCTTGCAGTTTCTAAGGTAAACGAGTCCGTCTTGCAAGTGGAAGTCGACTTTATCAGATTGTCTATAGCCAAAAAACTCATTCGCTATCTCGAAAATATTCTCCTCAATATCCACAACATCAATGGATTTAAGGTTATCAAAAAGTATTTCAAAGTCACTGACGATTTTTCCTGTGCCAAACCCTATCAAAAGAATGTTCTCGACGTCTTTGTTAATCAAATACGGAATCGTGAAATAGTTTATATATGGAAGGTTGCCTTTGTATGAAGGTGTATCGACGAAGCCTGCCTGATATGTGTTTTTGTAGTGCAAAAACCGCCCCACTTCATTTTCAACCACCTTTATGTCATGGAAGTCGGATTTTTTCTTATAAAGAACCTTGTCGTTGAATTTTTTATTATTAATAATTTTCAACAACTCTTTGTCGGGTTCATGTATTGTGTGGTCTTCGGGACGAATAATCATGAGTTTATTATACATTAAGGATTAAAGAAATTTTGTATCGCCCCCTCTCCCCAACCCTCTCCCAGTGGGCGAGGGGGTCGTAAAAAACGAATGTCACACATTCATTTTTAGATTATAATTATGTAAAGACTTATCGTTTAGGGAGTGTTGTCATGGAACTGATTATATTTTTGGCTGGAACGGCTATAGGGTGTATTGTTACTTTTGTGGTGACTAAAGTTATGCAAAAGAAGCAAAATTCAGCCTACTCAGATATTTACGAAAAGATGCAGCTGCAGTTTGAAAACTTGTCGAACCGTATCTTCAAAGAAACGACACAGGATTTCTCGAATATGACAAAAGAGCGTATGTCAGAGATTCTTGAGCCGTTTAAAGAGAAGTTTGACGAGTTAAAAAAGCAGTCTAATGTTAATAATGAGCAGTTTGTGAAACTCGATTTGCATATAAAAGATGTTATAGAAACAGGAACAAAGATTTCGTCAGACACAAACACCCTCGCATCCGCTCTTAAAGGGGATAATATGAAACAGGGCAAGTGGGGTGAATTGATTTTAGAACGTGTATTGGAGCTTTCAGGGCTAAGGAAAGACGAAGAATATGTGACACAAACAGGATTCAACGGAAAGAAGCCAGACGCAACGATTCTTTTGCCTGATAATCGTGCAATTTTTATCGACGCAAAAACTACCCTTTCTTCCTATGACGCTTACACAAACGCACAAAGTG
>JAVBRY010000079.1:0-4595 GCA_031547505.1 Candidatus Gastranaerophilaceae bacterium
TTAACGGAAAAAGATGTGGGCTTTGCGGAGTTTAATTTAAAAATGTATATAAGAGGAGCTTACATAGACTTTGTTGCGGCGAAATCAATACTCAACGAATTAGAAGAACAAAAGAAACTTTTAGAAGGGCTTCACCGAATTGCAAGCAAAAGAGTCGAGGTCGGTGCTGCGCCAGGCATGGAAGAAATCCAAGCACAGATAGCATTAAATCATATTGTTACTCAGATTAATAAAGCAAGGGCGGATGTTGAGATCGCGAAATACCAGTTCAATAAAGCTCTGAATATAAAAGATGGTGACACTGTATATGAGGCAAATGACGATGAACTGCCCTTCGGCCAGGACTTTGTAAACTTAAAAACACCAAAATTAAATGAAAAACTCCCGGCTTTTAGCGAGATCTCAGACATTGCTCTGAGCAAACGATTTGACATAAAAATTGCAAAACAAGAGATAGATATGGCAGAAAAGAACCTCAAAGTTGTTATGAGTCAGCGTATTCCTGACCTCGTTCTCCTTGGAGGGTACCAGTATCAGCCTCAGGGTTACTCAGACACGGGAGGATTTAAGGGAGGCGGGTATTTAGGCGGAGGGATAACGAATATCCCGCTTCTTTACAACTATTCGCCTGAAGTTAAAAACGCAAAAGTTCAGGTTGATCAGGCAAAACTAAACTATGACTCTGTTGAAAATAAAGCACTCAAAGACTTAAAAGGAACATACGAGAAATTTATTATTGCTCAGGAGAACCTAAACTACTATGACGAAAATCTACTCGAGAAATCCCGAGAACTTATGCAAATTCTGAGAAGAAGCTATGAAGTCGGAAAGTCGAATCTGACTTCGCTTATTGTCATACAACAGTCTTATAAAGCCATTTTTATAGATTATGTTAATGCGCTTGCAGATTATTACGCCTGTTGGATAGAGTTCCTGCAGGAAGTGAACGACGAGGATATAACACTACATGCAAAAGCAGCTAAATAGTTTAATAAAATTTTTCATAAAGAAAAAATACTATTCGCTTTCATTGGCGGTTGTTTTGCTGTTCACCGGAATATACTGCTTAAAGAACCTTGATATTGAGGCATATCCTGATTTTACAAATCCTATGGTTCTTGTTATTACACAAATGCCCGGAAAAAGCGCAGAAGACATAGAACGACTGGTCACTATCCCGCTTGAAAAAGAATTGAACGGTATACCTAATGAGGAAAAGCTCTATTCGAGTTCTCTTTTCGGTTTATCGGTAATAAAGGTAGTTTTTTCTGACGGAATGCAATCACCTCTAATACGCCAGCAGGTGCTTGAAAGAATCTATCAGGCAGATTTGCCCGAAGGGGTGAAGCCGATACTCGGTCCTGACTTCTCTGCAATCGGCGAGATTTACAGGTATACACTCGAATCTGATTATCACAATGATATGACACTAAAGGCAATTCAGAACTGGCAGATGGAGAAGGCGTTTAAGCAGATTCCGGGAATAATTGATGTAACGAGCTTTGGCGGACCTGTAAAAACATACAAGGTAATTTTAGACCATGAAAAATGCAGATTCTACAACTTGGATGTCGGAGATATTTATGATGCGGTGAAAGCATCTAACTCCACTGCCGGTGGAAGCTATATAAGTGTAAATGAGCAGGCGTTTATTGTGAGGGGACTTGGACTCTATACTGATATTCAAAGCATTGAAGACACTGTAATAGCTTCTTCTAAAGGAATTCCGATAAGGGTGAAAGATGTTGCTAATGTAGTCATAGAACCTGCTGTGAGAATAGGACAAGTCGGAAAGAACCTCAACAATGACTCAGTAGAAGGTATAGTCTTGATGAGACGTGGCGAAAACCCGACAAAAACTATACATAATCTTGAAAAAGCGCTGCCAACAATAAAATCGACTTTGCCCAAAGGAGTAGATATAGTACCGTTCTACGAACGAAGCAAGCTGATTCACAACACTATGCATACAATCGGGCATAATGTTGTTTGCGGGATTGTATTCGTTATTATTGTGTTGTTTGCGTTCACTCTTGATTTAAAGATTACGCTCATTGCTTCTCTTGTGATACCGTTGGCGTTGAGTTTTGCTTTTATGTTATTCCAAATCTTTGGAATCCCTGCGAATCTGTTGAGTATGGGCGCAGTGGATTTTGGGATAATAGTGGATGGTGCGGTAATTCTGATGGAGAACATTTTTAGGATACTGTCAAAATACAAATACAAACTAACCATGTGCAAAAAAGAAGCTCTGATATTCAAGGCGGTCAAAGAGGTTGGCAGTGTAATCACTTTTTCAACAATAATTATTCTGTGCTGTTTTCTTCCGATATTTGCGTTCGATGGGGTGGCGGGGAAGCTGTTTCATCCGTTGGCGTTCACTATGGGATTCTCTTTGATAGGTGCTGTGCTCGCTGCATTATTTTTGCTGCCGGCGATTTCTGCTATTTATATGCCGAACGGCAAGGTGGTTGAGAAAGAAAACACTGTACTTCACAGGATAAATTCTTTCTACAAGAGTTCATTGGTAAAAATAATAGAAGCGCCGAAAAAGTTTCTCACAGCAGTTATATCAATGTTTGTTATGGCGATAGTTCTTTTTATGTTTATAGGTTCAGAGTTTTTGCCTAACCTTGATGAAGGAAATATTTGGCTTCGTGTGACAGTATTGCCTAGAAGCTCGACTATTGCTCATACGGTAGATGTTGCAAGACAGATACGAGAAGAACTTTTGAATTATCCGGAAGTAAAAAATGTGGTTTCACATATCGGTTCAACAGATGACGGCACGGATGCTAACTTAACCAGCAACATTGAAAACATGGTGGACTTGCAGCCGGCTAAAAAGTGGCGTTGGAAGTGGCATAAAAACAAGGAAAAACTTGTTAATGATATGTCTAAAAAACTCTCGGAGATACCCGGCATAACGACATATTTCACACAATATATCCAGGATAACGTCGAAGAAGCAGTTTCCGGCTCGAAGGGTCAGGTTGTTTTAAAGATATACGGAACTGATTTAAATGAACTACAGAAATTACAAAACCAAAGCATAGGACTGCTTTCAGGAGTTCGGGGGATTGTTGACTTGTCTTATGATCAGATAATAGGCCAGCCGCAGTTTCAAATTAAAATAGACAGGGTAAAAGCCAGCAGGTATGGGCTTCGAAGTGATGATATACAGAAGGTTGTCGAAATAGCAATTGGGGGGAAAAACGCCACACAGGTCATTGAAGGTGAAAAACGTTTCAATGTCTTCTTACGTTTAGAATCGAAAGACAGAAGTTCTTTAAGGAAAATGGAAAATATCATAGTCAAAACACCTGACGGGATTTCAGTTCCCTTGATAAATGTGACTGAAATAACCACGGACAACGGAGCTATGATTATTACACGAAGCGAAAACTCCCGTGTTGCGGTGATAAGGTTCAATATACGGGGTCGAGACCTCGGCTCAGCAGTAGCGGAAGCACACAAAAAACTTGAAAAAAATCTAAAGATGCCGGATGATTACAGGCTAAAGTGGGCAGGACAGTCTGAAAGTCAGAAACGTGCTAATTTAAGGCTTGCTCTGATACTGCCTGTCACATTGCTGTTAATAGCAGTGATTTTGCATATCGCTTATCAGAACTGGAAATACGTATTCATCGCCATGTCCTCGATTATAGGAACATTGAGCGGGTGTATTCTGGCGTTGTTCATAACAAAAACATATTTTTCTATATCGGCAGGGGTCGGGTTTATTGCCGCAATAGGGGTATCTATTCAAAACGGAGTAATCATTCTCACCTCGCTTATTCAAAAAAACAAACCCGGTAAGGATGTTTTAAAAACATTACTAAGAGGTTCTATTGAAAAGCTCAGACCTGTTCTGACTGCATCATCAGTAGCAATACTCGGGCTTTTACCTGCGGCACTGTCTAACGGTATCGGAGCACAGAGCCAAAAACCTTTTGCCATAGCGATAATCGGAGGGCTTTTGGTCGGAACACTTGCTGCGATTTATTTGATACCTTTGTTGTTTTGTATATTAGTCCACAAAAAATACGGAGAAAAGTTATGAAGAAAACTATAAAACTGTTATTAGGCATAGCGCTGATTTTCATATTTATAATTCTAACCAACGGATGCATTTCAAAAAAGGATAAAAAGTGTGCCGGTGATTCTTGTAAAACAATCACATTAACAGAACAGCAGGAACAAAGTGCAGGGATAGAAACAGCTACCGCTCATATAATAGAAATGGATTTGGAGATTACAATACCCGCCCAGTTCAAAGCAAGAGAACACGATATTGAACGAGTCTATTCACAAATTGACGGGAAGGTTATGGATGTTCTGGTCGAGCACGGCAGCATGGTGAAAAAAGACCAGCCGCTTATTTTTATTAAGTCGGATGAGATAAGCAAGATTCAGCTGGATTTTCTGGAGAAGTATCTTCTTATAGATTCTGAAATAAAACAGATACAGGCTATGGTTGAGCTTTCTTCTCAGAATTTCAACCGTGAAAAAATACTCTACAACGAAAAAATATCCTCCCGTGCTGAGTATGATTTAGCCAACGCACAGATGAAAAAAGACAGGGCGAATTTGAG
>JAVBRY010000163.1:0-4234 GCA_031547505.1 Candidatus Gastranaerophilaceae bacterium
ACTCCATATCAGAGTGTTACAAGAGATGGGTGTTGATGCTGACTTTCCGGCAGATGAAGTTGAGCGAAAGAGTTATTACCCGGGGGATTATTTGATACCACTGGCAAAGTCGTTTGTTCAGGACAATGCTGAAATGGCGAAAACCCTGACTAAAGAGTCAACAGACGAGCAGATAACCTTCCTTTCAAACTATGCAAAAGCAAAGATGCTTGAGCTGCAAAAAGAACTTTTGAACAAATTCAATACGCACTTTGATGTTTTCTATTCGGAAACAGATCTGCACGCATCGGGCAAAGTTGAAAAAGCAATAGAATCTTTAAAATCAAAGGGGCTGATATACGAAAAAGAAGATGCACTTTGGTTTAAAACCACTCAGTTTGGCGATGACCAAGACAGAGTTGTCAAAAAATCCGACGGCTCAAACACATATCTCACGGCTGATATAGCTTACCACTTCGATAAGCTCGAAAGAGGATATGAAAGATTGATAGATATTTGGGGTGCTGACCATCACGGTTATGTAGCCAGAGTAAAAGCAGCTATTGAGGCGATGGGAAGAGATCCAAACAAATTAGAGATTCTGCTCGGGCAGCTTGTGAACCTTGTTATTAACGGTGAACAGGCTCGTATGGGCAAAAGAAAAAATATGGTCACGCTTGATGATTTGATTGACGAAGTCGGTGTAGATGCGACCAGATACTGGATGATTATCCGTGATATTAATACAACTCTTGATTTTGATATTGAGCTGGCAAAATCAAACACGGACGAGAATCCTGTTTTCTATGTCCAATATGCCCACGCAAGAGCATGCTCGATTTTTAGAAACGCAATTACTGAGAGATTGGATACAGAAACAAAGCAGACTCTGCCTGCACTGTTCAATACTGAAGAATTGAATAAATCAATTATGGATGCGGATTTGAATTCGCTTTGGGCTGTTGATGATGAAAAATCAGTATCAGCCACGAAAAAACTTATATTGAAGCTTGAAGAATTCAAGTCGGTTGTTCTTTCTTCAGCTAAAACAAGAGCGCCGTATATGCTCTGCAAATATCTTCAGGAGCTTGCCGGAGCGTTCCACCAATTCTATACTTTCTCCAGAGTTCTGAGCGATGATAAGACGCTCACTGTTGCAAGACTTGCGCTTGTTAAATCAACTGCGACAATAATTAAGTCTGCGTTGAGCCTTTTGGCTGTTAGTGCTCCTGAGAGAATGTAAATTTTTTTAAATTTAATGTTTTTGCGTAGCAACTCACTAGCAAATTATTTTTTTAGGAGTTTTAAAATTATTGTAATATCGTGAGGCCATTTTGGCGGCGCACTTGTTCAAGTATCCTAGTCTGTACGACTCATACTTCGTCTACATCCCAAGCCCGACCCGGTCGCGCGAAACAAGTTTTGACAAAGGGAACAGCTGAGCTGTGCGAAGCTTGTGACCCTGTCTCCGTAATGAAATGAAGTGTCTGGCAAAAGAAGGCAAAAATTTTTTTGTCTGAACTTAAATTATATATAGACAAATGAGGAATACCAAAAATGAACATTAACCCGGTGAGCAGCATAAATTTCAAACAACTTATTATTGATACAAAAAAATGTCCCGATGGATTAGAGCAGCGTCTCAGGCTTTTAGCGGCATATCAACTAGAAAATAATTTTTATTTGTTTGATGCTAAAGGCGATGAATTAATGCTTGTTACTGAAAAATCGGGTGAGATAGAGGATGTAGCGACATTGAGTTCCAACCCTAAAGACTGGCCATATTCAAACAATAAAAAGAACAATTAAAATTTTATGGACTCTTTGGATTGTTGGAGTATAATTGTACTGTAATATTACACTATGGGAGTCTAATTTAAGAGTCGATGGAAAATAATATAATAAAAAGAAATGTTGACTACAATTGCGATTTGGCGCAGTGTTTCGGTGTTTATAAAAACGATACGGATTTGGATTTACTGAATTATGTCAGCTCGGTAAATATAGCCTGTGGATTTCACGCAGGAGACCCTTTGACGATTAAAAAGGTTCTCGAATGCTGCAAACACAAGAACAAAGTCATCGGAGCGCATATCGGATTCCCTGACATTCAAGGGTTCGGGTATAGAAATCTTGATATGAACGAAGAAGAGATTGAGGCGATTGTGCTCTATCAGATAGGCGCTTTGGCTTCGTTTGCGAAATCTTTCGGTATGGAGATTGAACACGTAAGACCGCATGGCGCTATGTATAAAATGGCTTCAGAGAATATTAACTTCTCGCTTGCTATCGCAAAAGCGATTAAAAAATACAGCAACTGGCTTGTATACTACGGCGCTGCAGGTTCTGTAATACAAAATGTGGCTGAACATATAAACATAAATATTGCACAAGAAGTGCAGCTGGATAAAAACTACGACTTTGCAGGAAATATTGATAAATCGCAGTCTGATGTTATGAACACTGAAAGCTCAATAAACAGGCTTAAAAAACTTCTGACTGATTCTGAAATCGATAATACAAGCAAAGGCTTTACTAAGGTTGCGTTTGATACAATACATTTCAACAACAGTGCAGCTAACTCTTTGGAATTGGCACAAAAGGCTTATGAGATTTGTGTACCCAGACCTGTTAACTATAACAGAGTTGAAGCATCGGGATGGGTCTAGGGAGAACCGGATTTTGAAAAAAATATTTAACAGGGTAAAAATGCCGAAAGATGCCGGATGGCTTCTTCCAGGCTTACAGATTAAAAGATGGTTCATTCTGATTATTTTAGGAACACTTTTTAGTTTGTTTGGTTTTGCAGTATTATTCAATCTGCGCCCCATGTACTTTATTATGGGAATGATTAAATACGTTGCAACAACAGTGCATCACGAGCTTATAGCAATACTCTTGATTTCAATAGGAGCATATTTCTTCTTAAAAGGCTGGAAAAATGCAAACTACTCGATTCTGGATTTGAGTGAAGATAGAGACAGACACGCACTTTTAGAGGTTTTGTACAGAAGAAGAAAACTTAACCATGGTCCTAAAATTGTTGCAATTGGTGGCGGTACAGGATTGTCCACTCTTTTAAAAGGTATTAAAAAAATTACAAACAACATAACCGCAATAGTTACCGTAGGTGATGATGGCGGAAGCTCAGGCAGACTCCGTGAAGAAATGGGTATATTGCCTCCGGGCGATATCAGAAACTGTATAGCAGCATTGGCGGATGATGAAGATTTGGTAACAAAGCTTTTTCAATACAGATTCAAAACAGGCGAAGGCCTTGAAGGGCACAGCTTCGGCAATCTTTTCCTTACGGCAATGTGCGCTATCACAGGCGATATGGTCAGAGCTGTGAAAGAGTCTTCAAAAGTTCTTTCAATCAGAGGACGTGTTTTACCTGCGACGTTGGATGATATGAGACTTGTTGCTGAGCTTCAAGACGGAACAATAGTTAAAGGCGAGTCCAATATTCCTGAGATGGGAAAAAAGATTGTTCGTCTGTTCACGGAACCTGCTGATTGCGAACCGCTTCCTGAAGCGATTCAAGCTATAAAAGATGCGGATTTAATAATAATGGGACCTGGGAGCTTGTTTACCAGCGTAATTCCAAACCTTCTGGTTAAAGGGATTTCTCTGGCTATATCGAAATCCCACGCAAAAAAAATCTACATCTGCAACATTATGACCCAGCCGGGTGAAACGACTGATTTTAGTGCATACGACCACGTAAAAGCTATACTCGATCATGCGTGTTACCCGAATATGCTTGATGCGGTTATAGTTAATGATACTCTGCCTGAAGATCTGAATGAAGACTACAAGGCAACGAATTCATATCCGGTAATCCTTGATGCAGAAGAGATTAAGAAACTCGGACTTAGAGTTGTTAAAACCAGATTGTACGAAGAAACAGGTGAAAAACTTGTCCGTCACAGCCCTAATAAACTTGCAAGAGCAATATATTACTGGTTTAGAAGACAGTCTAAATAATTTTAAAAGAAGTTTGTAGGTGGGCAGGCTTGCCCACAAAAAATATCATATAAAGGCGCAGAACTATGTCAGTAGAAACAAAAACAAAAAATGTTACTGTAGCTACGTTTTTAAATAAAAAAGAAAAGCAGGAAAAAATCACTATGCTTACAGCATATGATTATTCTACGGCTAAGTTTTTTGATGAAGCAGGCGTAGATTCTATACTCGTAGGCGATTCGCTCGGGATGTTTGCTTTAGGGTATGAAACGACTCACAAAGTAACAAT
>JAVBRY010000168.1:0-7441 GCA_031547505.1 Candidatus Gastranaerophilaceae bacterium
TTTCACCAAAATGCGAATCATTTTTGTTTTTGGCAGACAGAGCACAGCACGTCGATACAGTTATCCTGCCGGCAATTGAAGAAGGTAAAATTGTTCTTTGTGACAGGTATACGGATTCTACCGTTGCCTATCAAGGATACGGTAAGGGCATAGATTTAGAGCAGATAAATTATTTGAACAATTTGGCTACGAGCGGAAAAAAACCTGACTTAACTCTTGTGTTCGATGTGGACACTGATGTTGCTCAAACACGCGTTGGAAGTGAAAAAGACAGGATGGAATCTGAGGGGATTGAGTTTCATAAAAAAGTCCGCAAAGGATATTTAGAGATTTCAAAGCAAGAACCTAAGCGGGTTAAAGTGGTAAATGCAAACAACTCTATTGAAGAAGTGTTTGAAGAAACAAAAAAGATTCTCGAAGAGCTGATTTCTAAGTAGCATAAAAATCAATTGCGTCATTGCGAGACATTAGGCATAAAAAGCAGTAATCATCTTTATCTCGAAACAATCTACTACGTCATTGCGAAGCAATAAGCAGTGCAAAAATTTATCAATTGTTCACCTGAAGCAATCAATGGCGTCATTGCGAAGCTATAAACTGCGCAAAAATTAACCTATTTTCACCTGAAGCAATCTAGATTACGTCGAGAAATAGTTAGTTGCTTACTTTCAAGTATCAAGCCTCGTAACGACTACTTTAGTTTTGAGATTACTTCGGGACCACAATTATTGTATAATCCTCAAGATTTTCGCCTCGTAATGACACAGTTCGTAGTCCTAGTATAGCCACACATCAATATTGCCTTTACGCTGTTTCAATTCTATCCAGCGTTCCGTCTGTTTTATAAAAATGTGTTTCTATACATTTTTCATTGACATCGTATTTGCGAATCTGATCTAAAGTTACGCCATCTTCTTTATAAATATGGCATTCTGTCATTTTGTTATTCGCACCGTATTTCTGAATATTTATCAATGCTTTTCCATCTTCTGTATAGAAGCGTGCTTCTATACATTTTTCATTAGCATCATTTATCTGAACCTGTTTCAGAGTTTTTCCGTCTTCCCTATACCAACGTGATTCTATTTCTTTGCCGTTAGCATCGAATTTATCAATACTTTTCAAAGTTTTTCCGTCGTCATTATACCAGAGTTTTTCTACTCTTTTTTCGTTAGCATCGAATTTATCAATACATTTCAAGGTTTTTCCGTCGTCATTATACCAATGCTCTTCTACTTTTTTTCCATTAACATCAACTTTATCAATACACCTCAAGGTTTTTCCGTCTTCTTTATAAAAGTATTTTTCTATTTGTTTGCCGTTAGCATCGTACTTGTCAATGCTACTCAAAGTTTTTCCGCCTTCCTTATACCATTGTTGATCTATCAACTTACCATTGGCATCATAATTCTTTTTCAAAATCGTCTCTATAGTTTTTCCGTCAGCTTCATACCAGAGTGTTTCTATTTCTTTTCCGTTAGCATCGAATTTATCAATACTTCTCAAAGTTTTTCCGTCTTCTTTATACCAGTGTCGCTCTATCAATTGACCATTGGCATCATAATTCTTTTTCCAAATCGTCTCTATAGTTTTTCCGTCTGCTTCATATCGGAGTGTTTCTATTTCTTTGCCGTTAGCATCGAATTTATCAATACTTCTCAAAGTTTTTCCGTCTTCTTTATACCAGTGTTTTTCTATGCTTTTGCCATTGGCGTCGAGTTTTTCGATACTTATAAGAGTACCGTCTGTTTTTTTGGAAATATTTTCAGTCACAATTTTTTCAGTGTTGACAGCAGGCTTTCCTATAGTCGAATTAGGACTTTCTACAGTGTTTGAGACAGGTTTTTCTGCATTGACTGCGGGCTTTTCTACAACAGGGCTCGGATTCTCTATAGCAGAAGATGTGTTATTTACAGACTTTTCAGCATTAACAACTTCTTTTTCTGCGTTTACGGCGCCTTTTTCTGTTGCAGTGCCAGCTTCTGAAAGATTTCTCTTCGCACCGCCTGCCTCTTTTTCAGCAAGTCCCAGTGCATTTGCAATTTTTTTACGGAAAATTATACCCAAAGTCACTGCGGCCAATACACCTCCCACAGCAAGAGCTTTACCGTTATTCTTTGACACTTGTTCACTGCTTGTTGCTTCGTTTTCAGCAGGCTGACTTGCCGCAACAGAAGGAACTGAAGCTGAAGCAGGGGCAGGAGTTGAAACAATAGGAGACGAAGTTAAAACAAAAGCAGCATAAGGATTAGACTGCGTATTTGGAACAACTTTTACATCCGGCATTATTTTCCTACCTTCATCAGTAATTACTACCTATATTTATTATAAAAACATTCTGAATTCAGAAATTGCCTTTCTCGAAAAAGCATTTTTTACAAACTTAATAATTGTTCAAGTCTCAAAAATGTCACCCGCTGAACATAGATTTTTTTAAATTGCTCTCCCTCTCCTGTGAGGAGAGGGCTGGGGAGAGGTGGCGTTTTGAAATATCGATTATAATTCTCAGCAGGGTCTTAAATCGACTAAAAATCGACTGAAGAATGAAGTCAGATTTTTGTACTTGTTCAAGTATCCTGATTCGTATGACTCCTACGTCGTCTACGACTCAAGCTCGCCCCGTGCTAGACAGCGGCGCCGACCCGTTCGCGGGGTCTCCGACACCCTGCCGAGCAAAAGTTGCCTAAATGGCAAGTTTTGTGAGAGGTAAGGTCAAAGTAATTAATAGCTGAACAGATACCGCTCAGAACAATATTAAAACATATTCAACAGCTTGGTGCAGCGGTATGACATACAAAAACAGTTGGTTCATATATCAAAACTGCGTGTTGTAATGCGGATAGAAACATAATAAATAAATTAAACGTATGATTTAAAAAAGCCATTATTATTATTTAATGGATAATAATTGTAAATAATGGAGAATGATATGGATATCAGTTCGTTAGTCGGTGTATTTGTCGGATTGTTTTGTATATTGCTGGGACAGGCGCTTGAAGGTGGTAACATAGGACAGCTGCTTCAGATAACAGCAGGATTTATTGTATTCGGGGGTACGGCAGGTGCGGTTATTCTGGGTTTCCCTCAAGAAACTCTTATTGGTGCTGTAGTTTCACTGAAAAATGTGTTTTTTAACGAAGATATAGATTATGAAGATACTATTGCAGAGATAGTTAAATATGCCGTTAAAGGAAGAAAAGAAGGCGTTATTGCTCTTGAAAAAGAAGCAAAAAATGCATCCGATAATTTGTTGGTTTTAGGCTTACAGTCAGTCAGTGACGGTACAGACCCTGCTCTTGTTCGCCAGATGATGGAAACACAAATCACTCTTCAGGAAGAAGAAGTCACCAATAGAGCTAAGGTTTGGGAATCTGCCGGCGGTTTCGCTCCTACAGTAGGTATCATCGGTGCGGTATTAGGCTTGATTCAGGTAATGCAAAACCTCTCTGACCCGGCGAAACTCGGTGCCGGTATTGCGGTTGCGTTCGTTGCGACTGTTTATGGTGTAGGAGCGGCAAACCTTTTCTTCTTACCGTTCGGTACTAAACTGAAAATGAAATTTAAGAAACTTGCTCTTAAAAAAGAGATGATTGTAGAAGGTATTTTATCTATCCAGGCCGGAGAAAGCCCTGCATTGATTGAAAGAAAATTGCAATCTTATATTCTAGACAGTCATATGAAGGAAGCATAATATGGCAAGAAAGAAACCACATGAAGAACATGAAAATCATGAACGCTGGATGGTTTCCTATGCAGACTTTTTGACGTTGCTTTTTGCGACGTTTGTTGTTTTATATGCGCTATCACAGATAAGCCTTGCTGAATTTAAAGACTTGGATAAATCTATGAAAGAAGCATTCACTCCTAAAACTATTTTCCAGGGTAAAGAAGGTGTTCTTTCTGACGGAAAAGAAGTTATGGAAAGCAAAGATATGAATGCAATGTTTGATTCATTGATGCTTGAGTATGTCAGCCCTGCGTATGAACAAGATTCTTATGAAAAAATTAAAAAAGAAATTGAAGCAATGACAAAAAAAGGTGAACTTGACGGTATATCAGCTACTATTGATGACAGGGGTCTTGTAATTAAAATCAACGACAAAAACGTTCTGTTTAAATCAGGTTCTGCCGAACCGAGCGATGAAGCTAAAAAGGTTCTTGATATAGTCGGAAAACTTATTGTAGAAAAATTTGCTATGCACAATATTCGTATAGAAGGACATACCGACCCTATGCCTATGAAGAGCGCCCAGTACCCTTCTAACTGGGAACTTTCATCAGCAAGGGCATCTTCTATTGTCAGATACTTCATAGGACGTTTTAAACTGCTGCCTGACTTGTTCTCTGCAGTCGGCTATGCTGACACAAGACCGGATGTTTCGGGCAAATCAGCAGAAGCAAACCAGAAGAACAGACGTGTAGAGATAATTGTTGTTCGCAACCAAAACAAAAAAATGGAACACGGTATGGACTCGTTCATCAAGTTGTCTGAAAAAGAACAAAAACAACTTAGAAAAGAACAGATAGATGTTCTCAGTGATATAAACAATAAAGAAATACAGCAGATTGAGCAAAAGCTTAAAGAGAAGAAACTTACGCCTACACCTGAGACAGTGGATAGTTTCCAGGAAGAAACAAGAAGACTGGATAATTTAAAACAATAAAAATTTTTGATGTATTATAAATATGAAGCACTGGACATCGTATCACGTATCATTTTTTATTAAGTTTATTGGAGAATAGCATTGCAGCATAATAAATTGACAAAACTAATATTTATTGCACTGTTGTTCGGTGTTATAACGGGTATTTGTTATCCTGGGTTTGCAGTGAAGCTTGCACCAATATCCAATATGTTCTTAAACATGGTTAAAATGATTATCGCGCCATTGTTATTTTCAACGCTTGTTATTGGAATAGCCGGGCACGGTGATTTAAAAAGTTTAGGCAAAATCGGTTTTAAAACAATAGTATATTTTGAAGTTATAACAACGATTGCTCTGGTTATAGGACTAGGGATGGGTCACTGGATTGAACCCGGACATGGACTTCCTGTCCTACCGGTTTCTGACCAAGCATTGAATGTAGTTACAATGATGGGCCAGCACCCTGATTCACACATAACTTTGGTTGGAATGATTGTGGATATTGTTCCGTCCAGTATTGTTAAATCAATGGCAGAAGGAAACTTATTACAGATTGTTGTATTCAGTTTGTTCTTTGCACTCGCCGTTTGTGCAATAGGTGAACGTGCAAGACCCGTGTTGAATGTTTTGACTTCTTTATCTGAAGTAATGTTTAAGTTTACTGAATACGTGATGTGGTTTGCTCCTGTCGGTGTATTTGCTGCGATTGCTTTTACGATAGGAAGCAGTGGAATCGGCATTCTTAAGAGTTATGGCAAAGTGATTTTGGCATTGTATCTTGCACTGATACTATTCTTGATTTTGTTGATGCTGTTAGTAAAGCTGATTACAAAAGTTCCGATAAAAGGCTTGCTCAAGGCTATCAAAGACCCGGCGCTTATTGCATTTTCTACGGCAAGCTCAGAAGCCGCACTGCCTAAAGCAATGGAGCAGATGGAAAAATTTGGGGTATCAAAAAACATAGTCAGCTTTGTAATGCCTACAGGCTACACTTTCAATCTGGACGGCAGCACATTGTATCTCTCTCTCGCTGTACTTTTTGCTACACAAATATGCGGGATAGAACTGACATTACAAGAACAGATAATAACGATGCTGGCACTTATGTTCACAAGCAAAGGTATTGCCGGCGTACCAAGGGTTTCGTTGGTCGTGCTTGCCGGCACTTTGACTACATTAGGTTATCCGCTTTGGGGTGTAGCAATTCTTTTAGGTATAGACCAGATTTTAGATATGGGCAGAACTACGGTTAACTTAATAGGAAACTGCATTGCTACGATTTTCATCGCCCGCTGGGAAAAAGAGTTTGATTACGACAAGATGAATGAGTTTATCGCTGCCGAGTAATGTTGCGTCATTGCGAGCGAATGCGAAGCAATCCAGACTGTCACGCCAATCTAGTCTGTCATCCTGAAGCGCCCAATTTGTTATCTTGAACAATCTTGGAGTATTCAGGATCTAACCAACTAATATCATAAGCTTTAAACCTGCAAACATAACTGATAAGATGCTGAATACTTCAAAATTATAATGTATTGCATAAACTAACGCTTCAGCATGACGTATGTTTTAAACATTAACTAATGTAAACACCAATTTCATAACCCCCAAAAACAAGTCCTGCGGGCATTTCTAATAGAATAGAATAGAATAGAATAGAATAGAATAGAATCTGTGTATCAATTTTTTTGCTTGAGCTTTTTTACAGTGTATATATAAGAATATAAAAGAAAGGAAACATATAGTTATGCCTGGCAAAATCGGATTAATAAATACTGTTAAAAGATGTTTTAGAGGTAAAAATATCAACAATATACCGAAAAAGTTTGAACTTACAGAACAACAATTAAAACTGGCAGCTAATGACGGTAACATAAAATTTTATGGTGGGACTACATTAGAAGAAGCTCAAAACGTTGCAAAACACTTAGATGTTTTAGAGTCTAATGGTGTTGTAATTAATAAAAGTGCTATAAAAAAAGCTCTCAACGAAGAACATCCCGGCGGTTCAGGTGGTTCTAGCTATGCAATAATTACGGCATTAAAAAACTTCTCTGATAGAGGAAAAAGTATTGAAAAAGCGATGAAAAGTAATTGGATTTCAAAAGTTAAAGAGAAGATTGATGATGTAATTTTTGATGGCTTTTGGTCCTTACATCAAAAATAAACAAATAGTGTAAGAATCTATTTCAGCAAAAGACACTCTATATTTTTGCTATAATCTTCCTATGCCTGAAAAAACACTTTGTACACTTGAATTTGATAAAGTTCTCAAACTGCTGAGTGCTTATGCTATCAGCGATTTGGGCAAAGAACGCTGTCTTTATAATACACCTTTGGTCAATGTAGATGAGATAAAGAGAAATCTCACTCTAACTTCTCAAGCCCAAAGAGCATACAGCAATTCGGGCAATGCCCTCCCTATAAGCAGTATTCCTGATATAGAGAATTCGTTCGGTAAACTGCAAAACAAACTCACTCTTGAAATTGAAGAAATAAAAGATATCTATTCGATTTTGCAGACAGGTAGAAACGTCACTTCGTTTTTGAACCGCTTTGCTAATGAGTATATAGATTTAAAAAGCTTTACTGATTTGTTGTTTTCGAATAATGAACTGGAGCAGGCGATTGAGGCTGTATTCGATTCAAAATTTATCGTAAAAGAAAGTGCTTCGCCAGAGCTAAAATCACTCACACAATCAAAACGCAGCCTGAATGAAAACCTAAAAAACACAGTTAATAACCTTTTAAACAACCCTTCTTTTGCACTGCATTTGCAAGACACAGTCTATACA
>JAVBRY010000087.1:0-8014 GCA_031547505.1 Candidatus Gastranaerophilaceae bacterium
AATAAATTTCATCGTGTGTCTGTGAGCCCTTGATACCTGCAACAGCAGAGCCTAATCCTATTTCAACAGACTTCACCGCCTGAATACTCATAACAGCCTGAGCAATTTTACCATCAAGCTTTCTATCCCACTGAACAAAAGAGCCTAGTCCGACAGGCAGGTTTTCAAAAATTATTTCAACTATCCCGCCAAGGGTGTCGCCGTGTTCTTTTGCTTCATCAATTTCTTTTTTCATTAATTCATACGCATTATCATCGGCACAGCGAAGATCTGAATTTTCAGCCTTTTCTTTTATGGAAGTATAGTTACTGTTCGGAGCAGTTTTTACATTACCGATTTGTATTACATGGGAAAAACCCTCAATACCGAATTCCTTTAAGATGCTTTTTGCTACTGCACCTGCCGCTACTCTTGCTGCTGTTTCTCTTGCACTGGAACGTTCCAAAACATTTCTCACATCTTCATGATTATATTTTACTGCACCGGCAAAATCTGCATGACCCGGGCGGACTTTGGTGATTTCCTTTGCTTTGACGAGTGATTTGATGTCGTGGTTTTTCATATCGACAGGTTCAACGGACATCGGTACAGTCCAGTTTTCCCAATCATTGTTTTTTATTTCCAAACAAATAGGAGCACCGGTGGATTTTCCGAATCTCACGCCCGAGTTGATTTCGACCTTGTCGGTTTCAATCTGCATTCTGCCGCCTCTGCCGTAGCCAACCTGACGACGTGCAAGCTCGTTATCAATAAAATTTTTATCTATTATAAATCCGGCAGGAACGCCGTCTATAATTGCATTCAAACATTTTCCGTGTGATTCGCCCGAAGTTAAGAACCTGAACATACTACCTCGCATAATATCATTTTGGTGGGGTAGGGACCCCACCCTACTTTAACTTTTTCTGCATCCTCTTCTGATTATATATTATTCTCCACTCTGAATCAAAACAAACTCTGCTGTGAGGATGGAATTTTGTAACCCAAATGCCTGTAACCTTCGGGAGAAACCCGTCTTCCTCTCGGTGTGCGCTGGATAAACCCTTCTTGCAATAGATACGGCTCATAAACATCTTCAATGGTCTTTGAATCCTCGCCTAAAGCCGCAGCAATTGTCTCGACTCCGACAGGGCCGCCATCATATTTTTCAATAATAAGCTTCATCAGCTCTCTATCCGTGTTATCAAGCCCGAATTTATCTATATGCAATGTATCGAGCGCATTATTAGCGACATCTTTATCAATCGAACCGTTTGCTTTTACGAGTGCATAGTCTGCAACTCTTTTGACAAGACGGTTTGCAATCCTTGGTGTTCCCCTTGAACGTCCTGCAATTGTTTCGGCACCGTCGTCAGTTATATTTATATCTAAAATTTTTGCTGTACGTTTGACTACATGCGTGAGTTCTTCTCTCGTATAGAATTGAAGTCTGTGGATTATTCCGAAACGATCTCTCAGCGGACCTGAGAGCGCACCGGCTTTTGTGGTTGCGCCAATAAGAGTGAATTTCGGGATAGGAACTCTTAAGGTCTTTACCGTTTGTGATTTTCCGGTTGTCATATCGAGGTAAAAGTCCTCCATAGCAGGATAAAGGATTTCTTCTGCAACTTTATTAAGTCTGTGAATCTCGTCTATAAACAGAATCTCTCCGTCTTTTAAGGACATCAAAATCCCGATAATGTCACGCGGACGCTCCAATGCAGGTGCGGAGGTGATTTTTATCGAAGTATTCAGTTCGTTAGAAATAACAGTCGCAAGAGTAGTTTTACCCAAGCCCGGCGGGCCGTAAAAAAGCAGATGGTCTAATGGCTGCTGGCGTTTTTTTGAAGCTTCGATAGAGATTTTTAGTGTCTCCTTGAGTGCAGTTTGACCTATATATTCATCGAATTTTTTCGGACGGATATTGTTTTCAAACGACATATCAAAGTCGGTCTGTCCCGGCTCTAAGTTATCACTTTTTTGGGTATCGCTCTTTTGGGTGTCACTTTTTAGGTTGTCGCTTTTTGGGGCATTGTTTTTTAGAGGCTTCGCCTCTTGTTTTCCTTGCTCTATGTTTTCGTCGTCGTCTGAAAAAATTGCCATGTTGCTTATTCCCATAATATTGTCATCCCGAACTTGTTTCGGGATCTGTACCACTCAGGCAACCTGCTTTAAATATCGGATTATGTTAAACATAAATCTACAGATGCTGCACTTCGTAAGGACAGGGTCACAGGCTACGCTATAGCTTAGCCGTTCCCTTTGTCAAACGAGTTCAGCATGACGGTCTATTCATTATACCAATAAAAACCCTTATGGTAAAATGAAAAAGAATAAGAATAGGGAAACAAACATGTCAAAAACCGCAATAATCATCCCGTCACGCTACGCTTCGACAAGACTCCATGCAAAACCTCTGATTGAAGTGGAAGGAAAGCCCATTATTCAGTGGGTTTATGAAAAAGCACTGAAAGTGAAATCTGCTGAAATTGTCATTATTGCGACTGACCACGAAGAAATTTACAACTGCGCAAAATCCTTCGGTGCAAATGTCGAAATGACAGATGTTGACCACAAATGCGGCTCGGACAGAATCGCAGAAGTAGCAAGACGACATGAAGATTTTGAATATATTATTAACCTGCAGGGCGATGAGCCGATGATTACCGCTGAAAGTATCGAGGCTGTTATCACTGCTTTAAAAACAACAAACGCTGATATTTCAACACTTTTAAGAGAAATAAAAGACCCCAAAGATGCCGAGAATCCGAACCTTGTTAAGTGCGTGAAAGATAATAACGGGTTCGCTCTATATTTTTCACGTTCAAAAATCCCTTACGAGAGAAATGAGAACGAGGCTGTATTTTACGGTCACATCGGGCTTTACGGCTACAGAAGAGAGTCATTATTTAAAATGACATCGTTGTCGCAAGCTATGCTTGAAAAAGCGGAGAGTCTGGAGCAGCTTCGTGCTTTGGAATCCGGCATGCGTATTGCAACCGCTGTTGTTGACTGTGCGCCTATCGGAATAGATACGGCTGAGGATTTAGACGAGTTTCGAAAGGCGATATGCAGATGAAGGAAGGCCAAAAAACAGGATTTAAAGCAGGATTTGCGGCGATTTTAGGCAGACCGAATGTCGGAAAGTCGACATTATTAAATACAATACTGGGTCAAAAGATAGTCATTGCAACGGACAAAGCCCAGACCACAAGAAAACGTATCAAAGGTATTTTCACAAACGAAGACGGTCAGATTGTCTTTATCGACACCCCCGGAATCCACAAGCCGCTGGATAAACTGGGTGAATTTCTGATTGATGAAGTGAAAGCTTCCGTGCCTGATGCGGATGTAATTCTTTTCCTCGTTGATGTTTCAGAGCCTGCCGGTGCCGGGGACAAGTGGATTGTTAATAATATTTTAAAAGAGACAAAGACGCCGGTTATTATTGTTTTGAATAAAGTCGACAAAATTAAAGACCAGCTGAAAGTTGAACAAAATCTCTTAACATATAAAATGCTTTTTGAAGAAAACTTGCCGACAGCGAGAGTTTCCGCTAAAACAGGGCGGAATATGGATACTTTGATTTCATCTATTATGAAAAAACTGCCAGAGGGTGCACCGATTTATGACGAAGATGAGGTGACCGATGAGAGCATGCGCTCAATCACTCAGGAGATTATCAGGGAAAAAATTCTCATGAACACAAAAGACGAAATTCCTCACAGTGTAGCGGTAATCATAACCAACTATGAAGAAAAAGAAAGCATTGACCGCATTTTTGCCGATATACATGTCGAGCAGGACAGCCAAAAGGGTATAATGATAGGCAAAAAAGGTCAGATGTTAAAAACTATCGGTACTCAAGCGAGGCTGGAGCTTGAAAAGGTGCTCGAGAAGAAGGTTTATCTAGAGTTGAATGTAAAAGTCACCAAGGACTGGCGCAAGAAACAAAAGAATCTTGAAGATTGGGTTTAGAATTTGTGCCGTCGCGGGCTTTAAATAATGCAATATGCAAAGAGCGTTCCTTACGCGATCTCATAAAAGTATCATTTTGAGACCCCGTAAAAGCTTTATTATTATTGAATTTAAGACTTAATGCCCGGGGATGCGTAGGTCGTGTAACTATTTGTCTCAAACATTTTCCATGTCCCGGTATTTTTGATATAATGTACTTGATTAGATTAGAGGTAGTTCGGGTTGATTGAGAGAATTGTTTTACTGTTGATAATTGGTTGTTTATGGGCATTTTTGTTTGTATTCCAAAACTATATGTCAACGTTCTGGGCAGTGGTATTTTTATGCGGCTTTATGCTTTCTTATGTTGTGTATATGCAGATTGCACTCAAACACAGAAAAAGAAAACAGAGAAAACAGCCTGAAGAGTTGAATTACAACTACAAACCCTTTGTTTCGATAATGATTCCTGCACATAACGAACAGGATGTTATTGCTGAAACGGTCGAAAATGTTTTGAAAATGACTTATGAAAAATATGAAGTCATTGTTATCGACGATAGAAGTGAAGATGATACGGCGCTTGTTTTAAAGAGCTTAGAAGATAAATATAAAAATGTTAAGGCTCTTATAAGAGATCCTGAATCGTTTCCGGGTAAGTCTGCAGTATTAAACGAAGCACTGGCACTCGCAAAAGGCGAAGCGATTCTTGTTTTTGATGCTGATGCTCGGATGAATCCTGATTTCTTAACGGAACTTGTCCCGCATCTTGAAAAAGATAATGTAGGTGCGGTTCAGGCAAGAAAAGTTGTTATTAACAGAAACGAAAACTTCTTAACTCGCTGTCAGGACAATGAATATGCTCTGGACAACCATTTCCAAATCGGTAGAAATGCCGTTAAGGGTGCGGTTGAATTAAGAGGAAACGGCGAATTGATTAAAAGAGAAGCTTTAATGGATATCAAAGGCTGGAATAACTTCACAATCACTGACGACCTTGATATGTCTACAAGACTCCACATCAAAGGTTGGGACGTTAGATACTGTCCGGATGTTTGTGTATATGAAGAAGCTGTTGTTAGCTTCATCCCCCTTATGAAACAAAGACGCCGCTGGATAGAAGGCAGTATCAGAAGATACCTTGAGCATTTTGCGGGTGTATTGTTCTCAAAAGACATGTCCTTGCGTGTAAGTATCGATATGATTGCGTATATTACAGAATTCATTCTGCCGTTCTGGCTCATTTCAGAGATTTGCTTCCAGGCATTCAAGTATGTTAAAGACGCTCCGAACAATGTGCTGTCTTCGATGATAGTTGCGTGTGTTGTTTGTGCATTTTTCATTATCGGCCTGATGTACAGCACGAGAAAGTATGTGAAACTTTCCATTAAAGATACTATTGTTCAGTCTATTCAAACAGGTATTTATCTTACGACCATCTGGTTCCCTGTTGTGGTTGTGATTGTGTTCAAGATTATTTTCTGCAAAAAGACTATGGATTGGGGCAAGACAGTTCACGGTGTGACGACAGTCGACCTCGAAGAAGTTCTTGTTAATGAGGTAATCGAAGCCAATGCAGCTCGTGCAGCGAAGTCAGAAGAAGTCATCGAGCCAGAGAAGGCGGCTGAGCCGGTATAATGGACACGCTTAAAAGAAACGACTCGATTACATTAAAGATTGAAAAGCTTGTTTATGAAGGTGCAGGGCTTGGCAGGGTGGACACAGAGCACGGGAGTTTTCCGGTGTTCGTTGAAGATGTTTGTCCTGAAGATGTTGTTAAGGCAAAGATTAAAGTCTTGAACAAAAACTTTGCCAAAGCCGAGATTGAAGAAATCATTGAACCCTCAAAACACAGGGTAAAACCTTTTTGTCCGTTGCACAATGTTTGCGGCGGGTGCGGCTGGCAGCATGTGGATTATGAAGCACAGCTTCGTGAGAAAAGAAATATCGTTGAAGAGACAGTGAAAAAGATTACCGGCAGAGATATTGAGGTCCGCCCCGTTATCGCAAGTCCTGAAACCAGAGAGTTTCGCTGCAAGGTTCAATATCCCGTTTCTCAGACAAAAGTTTCAAAACGAATCCTCGCAGGTTATTACAAAAAAGGCACGCATGAGCTGGTTAATATAAAATTCTGTCCGATTCAGCCCAAAATTATGGACAAGATAATCGATTTTATCCGTGAAAAAGCGCAGGAACTCGAAATTTCAGGCTATAACGAAAAGAAACATATTGGAGAGCTCCGCCATGTAGTGTTCAGATACAGCAAGGCCAAAAACGAATGTATGGTTATTTTTGTCGTAAACGACACAAAGCTGAACGAAAAGTTCAGAGAACTGACGAAAAAAGTTATGGGTGAATTTGCACATGTTAAGGGCTGCTGTATAAACTACAACACCGCAAAGGGCAACGTCATTATGTCGAACGACACTCGTTGTATCGAAGGCGACAAATACTATTTTGAAAAAGTCGGGGATATCGAATACAGAATCAGCGCAAACAGTTTCTTTCAGGTAAATCTCGGCACTGCGAAAAACATTTTCGATACAGTGAAAAATATCGTTTCTGAAAATTATCCTCAGGCAAAAATCCTCGATGCGTATTCGGGCGTTTCTAGTTTCGGGCTTTATTTAAAAGATGTGGCGAGAGAGGTTGTATGTGTCGAAGAATCCGAATCTGCCTCATACGACGCCAAAGAAAATGTGAAATTAAACAACGCTGAAAACTTTAGAATCCTAAACGGCAATGCAAAAGAGATTTTTGAAAAGCTCGTGAATGACGGCGAAAAGTTCGATGTCACAATACTCGACCCGCCTCGGAAAGGCTGTGAGAAAGAGTCTCTTGATTATGCGGTTAAGTTGACCGACAAAGCAATAATTTATGTCAGCTGTAACCCATCAACTCTTGCCAGAGACATAAAATACCTTGAGGAACAAGGAAAGGGCGGATTCAAAGCACAGTACATTCAGCCGTTTGACATGTTTTGCCACACATATCACGTTGAGTCGGTGTGTTTGTTGGTGAAGAAATGATATTTATGTCATTCTGAGCCCTTTATGGGCGAAGAATCTTTAGATAATGCAAAGATCCTTCGGGCGCTTTGCTTCCTCAGGATGACACCATAGGTTAATACAAAGTATTCACAATCTCGCCTGTCAGATGCCAGGTGCTTGCACGGGTGACTTTTACGTCAACAAATTTGCCTATCAGATTTTTATCCCCTTCAAAATGAATGATTTTGTTGTTACGGGCACGACCTGCAAGGATGGTCTTCTCATTCTTTTCTTCATAAGATTCAACAAGAATCTCAAGAGTTTTGCCGATACATTTTTTGTTCGATTTTAAACACGCTTCTTTGTTTTTATCGTTCAGTACCAAAAGGCGTTTTGCTTTTATATCTTCATCCACAAACTTCTCTGTCCACTTTGCTGCTTTGGTTTTTTCACGCGGAGAATAAGCTGCCGTGTTTGCATAATCGAGTTCAAACTCATCATACGCACTCAAGGTGTCTTTGAACTGTTCTTCAGTTTCACCCGGAAAACCTGCGATGAAGTCTGATGTTATAGCAACATTCTCAAAATTGTCTCTGATTTTTTTGACGATTGCGGCATACTCTTCTCTTGTGTAGCGGCGGTTCATGTCTTTTAGAATCTGTGTATTACCCGACTGCATAGGAATATGAAAATATTCACAAACCTTTTTGCATTCTTTAACCGCTTCTATCAAATCGTCTGAAATGTCTGTCGGATATGAGGTCACGAACCTTATTCTGAAGTTGCCTTCGATTTTGTTCAGCTCTCTGAGGAGGTTTGCGAGTGTGATATTTTCTCCTAAGTTTTTTCCGTAGCTGTCTACGTTTTGACCGAGCAGTGTAATTTCTTTGTATCCGTTTTTTATTGCGTCTTTAGCTTCTTGAATAATTTTCTCGACTTCTCTGCTTCGCTCTCTGCCCCTTGTGAACGGAACAATACAGTATGTGCAGAAGTTGTCGCATCCTTCCATAATAGGAATCCAGGCGTTCAAGCCTTTTACGCGGTTTATGTCATATTCTTTGTCGGTGACAACAGGTTTTTCAGATGTT
>JAVBRY010000037.1:0-9094 GCA_031547505.1 Candidatus Gastranaerophilaceae bacterium
GGCATGAATTTGCGGGCGTAATCGAAAAAATAGGCAAAAAAGTTATCGGCTTTAAGGAAGGTGACCGAGTCGTAGCCGCAAACTCCGCACCTTGCGGAAAGTGTTTTTTCTGCGACAAACAAGAATACAACCTTTGTGAGCACCTTGATTTGTTGAACGGAGCTTACGCAGAATATATCACTATTCCAAGATTAATCACCGAAAAAAATCTCTTAAAAATCCCTACAGGATTGAGTTTTGAAAAAGCAGCATTTGCTGAGCCATTGGCAAACGTGGTACATGGCGTTGCCAGAACGAATATAAAACCCGGACAAACCGTAGGAGTCATCGGAATCGGACCTATCGGCTTAATGTTCGCTCGTGTAGCAAAACTACAGGGTGCAAGAGTAATCGCAGCAGGAAGAAACCCGCTTAAGCTGGAACTTGCAAAAGAATTCGCCCATGCCGATGAAGTTATCGACTTGAAAAAATATCAGCACCCCGAAAAAATCTTCCGTTCATTCACAGAACGAGGTATGGGGCTGGATGTTGCAGTTGAATGCGTCGGGCTGCCTGAGATTTGGGAGCAGATGTTCTCGTTAGTTCGAAAGGGCGGCACAGTACATCTTTTCGGAGGATGCAAATCCGGAACAACAGTGAATATCGATACAAGACGATTACATTATGACGATATCAAGGTTATGAGTGTGTTTCACCATACTCCAAAATATTTTAGAGAGGCTCTTGAATTAATCGCAAACGGTGACGTAGATGTTACAAAGTTAATATCCACTCAAATGTCTATGGAGAAAGCAAAAGAAGCGCTTGAACTTCATGAAAGCGGAAAAGCTATTAAAGTTTTGTTAACGCCATAAACCATTGATTTTTAAGGATTTTATCGTATTTTTTCAAATTACTCTTAAAATTGTATTGTTTTGTAAATTTAATATGATAAACTAGCAAATATAAATGTCTTTGAACTTAAACCAAGTGTGAGGGATGTAGAAAAAAGTTTTTTCTCATCTGGTAACTACTCACCCAAGCTTTTAAGAAAAGAATATGTACACCAAAAATGCTATACACCGAATATCATTTTCCAGTCCAAACGGGATGCGTGCAGGGTCAAATAAAAAAGAAGAGCAAGCCACGAAAGTGGATTTTCAAAACCCTCAAATAGGAAAAACGCAAGCCACCCAGGGGATTAAACGCCGTAGCAGCGGTATGATACCCGAACGTACAAAAGAAGGCTTGGACGATTTTGAGAAAAGAAACAAGGTGCACAATAAAGCCGAGTCAATAACAAAGCAAAATGGCGCCCTTGTATATTTACAAGAAGACAACAACAATAAAAATTTGAATAACTATGACAAGAAGACCGCGAAAGTAAATTTTAGCGGTCTTCCTGATTCTAAGGCGTGGAAATTCGCACAAAAAAAATCTGTTCAAAAATTTCTAAAATTAGCAGAATCCAACCAGGCAGTTTTTGAAGCATTGAGTGCATTGTTAATTACCTGTACATTAAGACCTGCTGCTATTCTTGCACAAAACAATGACAGCAACAGAGAAAAAAATAAAAAAGCCGCTTCGCACTCCATAGCCTCCGGGCTCATCGGATACGGATTTGCCGTAGCATTATTTTCTCCTGTATCAGACGGCTTGAAAAAAATAAAAGCGAACCCCCAAAACTATCTGCCTAAAACAACTAACAATAAAAATGTTATGCCTGCATTTGATTTCTTCCAACATGAAGGTCTGAAAAAAGTGTCAATGGAAGCCTCAAAAAGATTTGCAGCGTTTACAATGACTTGTTCATACGCTCCCCAACTTGTTACGGCAGCGATACGTGCAAGTATTACAATTGCTCTTATTCCTGCAATTGATAGATATATCTTGAACCCGATAATGGGAACGGGTAAAAAAGCATCCGATAAAAAATCGGATTCACCTGCAAAAGATCCTTTGTACAGCTACAGCTATTTAAGCTTCACACAAAATCCCAGTGCAAAAAGAACATTCCAGAGCTTTGCGGGGGATAAAAAATAATGAAAATTATGAATATTCAATCAACAAAATTTAATAGCAATTCGCCAAAGCGCAACTCGAACAGCGTCTCATTTAAAGCTGTAAACTCAAACTCTGTAAAAAACGCTTTTAAAAACGGATACAGCGTGCTCACGGATGCAATCGCTATGGGAGAAGGCAGACTGGCTAACACAAGACCGATGCAGCAGTTTGTTGACTTTATGAAAGACAAAAACTACCAGCAGCACATCGTTGTGGGAGTAGGAACAGCCCTTTCAGGTTTTTATATTTTCAATACACTAAAAGCCAAAAATATCGAAAAAGAACAAAAAATGCCCCTTGCACTAAATCAAGGCCTTGTCCACGTCGCGGCGTCTGTAGGCGGATATACACTTGATAATTATTTAAACAAAAAACTCGACAAATTTACCGAAACATTCAACATTGCCAATCTTGAAAACAAAGATGTTCAAAAAATGATGTTGAATATGTATGAAAAGAAAGACTCGCTAGGAAAAAAAGAATTTAATGCATTCTTCAAGCTTGTTCCGCACGGAAAAGATAAAACTAAACTATACAGTTACAAAGAAAACATTACCGATTCCTTCGATGTTGACAGAAGGGTCATGAAACAGATGAAGAATCACCTGAAGAAAAACCCTAACGATACTATTGTAAAAGATATATATGAAGAGCTCAAAACTGTCCCTAAAAAAGCAGATAATGCATTCATAAGAAAAAATGAAATATTTACTTCATCTGCAAAAAGAAGTCCGTTCTTGAGAACAATATTCTCCAAACAAGGATTTAAAAAAGCGCTCAAATTAGCTACTGAAGGCGAAAAGAATATCTCGACTCTTATGACAGGTCTCAAAGTTGCGAAATCATTATTAGTATTCGGACTCATCTACCGCTTTGTTTCTCCTGTACTCGTTACACCTATCGCAAATAAAGTAAGCAAACATATCGAAGACAAGAAGAAAGCTAAGGTTCTTGACGGCAAGGTATAACAAAATTATCAGTTTTCCTGTCATCCCGCAGTGCCAAACACTACAATACACATCAATTGGATGCTGTGCGGGATCTTATCAGCTAACATCGTAAGCTTTAAACTTTCAAACCTAGCTGGCAAGATGCTGAACACTTACGATTATAGTAAATTACACAATTTAGTGCTTCAGCATGACATTCCAACTTCAGGTCATCCTGCTGCCTCAAAACTTAACTCTGCTTTATCCTCCAAAAATCAGGATGAAGCATCGCAAGGAACGGTATCAATTCAAGCCTTCCGACGAGCATATTGAATATGCAAATAACTTTAGACGCAGGATGCAGCATATCAAAATTCCCCATAGGACCTATCGGGCCAAACCCGGGACCCGTGTTGCCTATCGTTGATATACTTCCTGTGACGCCTATTAAAATATTACTCTCAATAATCGCTATTGCAGTAGCTGTAATACCAAAAAGCAGATAATAAAAAACAATAAATGCCACCAGTTGCTGCCCAACCTCAGGAGAAACTATATTTTTATCTATTTTTATAGGGAAAACGGCATTGGGATGAAGAATTTTTGAAATCTCATTCTTAAGATACTTTATTATGTATGATATTCTTATGACCTTTAATCCCCCTGCCGCGGAACCTGCACAGCCTCCTATAAACATCAATATAATCAAAAGCACCTTGGCATTAAAGGTCCAAGCCGCGTAATCGCCAGACGCAAACCCTGCCGTAGCCATAAGGCTAGCAACCTGGAAAAAACCATCCGTAACCGCTTTAGTTGGAAGAACTCCATCCTGGAGGCAGAGCACAAGTGATATAGCAATAGAAAACGTCAGAAAAATCCCCAGATAGAGCTTGAATTCATCATTCTTAAAGAAAAGTGTCAGGTTTTTTCTCATAATAACCGTATACACAAGAGCAAAGTTCGCCGCCGCCAAAAATAAAAATACAGTAACAATCCAAATTATAACATCAGAATTATACCCCCCAAGACTCAAGGGATTCGGCGAAAACCCTCCGCCTGCAATTGTTGAAAACGAAGTACACACCGCATCAAATAACGGCATACCCGCTATCTTTAGCAAAATCGTTTCAATAATTGTATAAATAACATATAAGCTCCACAATGCAGTGGCTGTATGACGAATACGCGGTGTAATTTTTTCTTCAGTCGGCCCGGGAACTTCTGCAAAGAACATCTGGCGGCCTGCTACCGCGAATTGAGGCAATACAGCAATAAACAGTACAATAATCCCCATACCACCCAGCCACTGGCTCATTGAGCGCCAGAAAAACATTGTTTTAGGAAAATCAAAAGAGGTTAATATTGTAGCTCCTGTAGTCGTAATCCCTGAAACAGCTTCAAACAGAGCATTTAAAGGAGCAAATCCGTAAAACAGATATGGTATTGATGCGATTACACCGAACAGAGTCCAGGACAATGCCACGACAAAAAGTGCTTCGGATTTTTTAATATCATTTAAACTTTCAAAAGTGTCTGATTTTTTTCTTAATACCAAACTTAAAAAGAAAGATACAACAGAAGCTGTTAAGAAAGGGAGAATCGAATGAAAGTCCTGATAATATAGTGCAACCAGAATCGGTGCAAGAATTACCAGTGCAATGCACCTCAGCGTCAATCCCAAAGCATTAAAAACATAAGTTAATCTCATTGTTTCTTAAAAAAGTCCCTTATATCAAAACAGTCTTCATCTTTAGTAAACACCATTATAGAATCCCCGGGCGAAAGCTCGGTGTTTCCGTTAGGAATAATCACGTTAATACCGCGCTGGATTATAGCAATGATTGCCTTTGCAGGAAGCTTCAAATCCATAACCTTACGCTGCTTGAAATCATCACCGAGAGTGGTCTCAATAATTCTTCCCTGACCTCTTTCAACCGTAGCAAGAATAGGCACATCCGTATCTATAAGATTATTTTTAATCTCATTGATAGATGCCTCTTTAGGTGAAAGAGCCACGTCAATACCGACTTTCTCAAACAGAGCTATGTTTGCATTTTTTGAAACCCTTGTGATAACTCTCTTTGCTCCGAGCTGCTTCACCAAAAGCGAACATAGAAGATTCTTTTCGTCGTTGTTTGTAACACTCACAACAACATCACTGTCCACAATATCCTCTGATTCAAGAAGCTCAAGATTCGTTCCGTCACCGTTAATTACAAGTGTCTTCTTTAAAACTTCGGTCAAATCCTCACAGCGTTTGTAGTTTCTTTCAATAATTTTCGTTCTTATTCCTGCTTTTTCAAGATTCTCCGCAAGCATCAACCCGACATTCCCGCCGCCGATAATAGCTGCTGTTTTAATCTTGGACTGGTTTTCAAACAACCTGTTAGCCAAAATATCCAAAGATGTCGAAGACCCCATAAACACAACCTTGTCATTGAGATTGAACATAGTTTCCCCGTCAGGAATAGACAGGACTGACTCTCTTGTTATTGCTACAATAACAACATCTTCAGGGAATTTGTAATCTTTGATTTTCTTACCTAAAAGCTCTGAATTTTCTTTTATTCGATATTCCAAAAGACGTGCCTTACCTGACGCAAAATACTCTACATCCACAGCCTCAGGCACTGTGATAATTCTAAAAATAGCCTGTGTCAAAAGCTCTTCAGGCCAAATGACATAATCTATCATCTCATACTTTGTGTTTTTCAAAAGAGCCATAGATTCAATATATTCAGGCTTGCTGACGAAACACACGGTCTTTGCCTCACTAAGGCGGCTCACCGTAAGACACGCAACAATATTCGCCTCATCGTACTGTGTACAGGCAATAAAAATGTCCGCATCCTCGATATTGGCTGCCTTCAGAGTATTTACGTTTGAACCGTTACCCTCAACATAGCTTATATCAAGACGATTCAACGCACCCGTTTTATGTTCTTCTCTGTCAATGATAGTAATATCGTGATCTTCAAAGAACTCTGTGGCTATCAACAGCCCTATTTCACTCGCTCCAAAAACAACAATTTTCATAAAATAATCTCGTTAATCCAATTGAATATTTACTCTTTATAAGCTAAATACGGAATATTTACAAGAGTACCCTTCACTTACTTATATTCCCTTTGACCTTAACAAAAAATGTGATACTATAGACTAGTGTTGAAAAAATCAGGGGTGCTATGACGACAGAAGATACTTTAGTTATGATTCTTGCAGGCGGAGAGGGAAAACGCCTCTACCCGTTGACAAGAGATCGTGCAAAACCTGCTGTTCCTTTTGGGGGCAGATATCGGATTATCGATTTTGTTATTAACAATTTTATCAACTCGGGGTTCTTTAAACTCAAAATTCTTACTCAGTACAAATCAGACTCGTTGAACAAACATATTATGAGAGGCTGGCCGCTTTCTCCTATGTTGAATCAGTATGTCGATCTGGTTCCGGCACAGATGAGAATCGACGGGCACTGGTACAAAGGTACGGCTGATGCTGTTTTTCAGAACCTTCACCACATCCATGAAGAAGAAACTTGTGAGCATATTTGTGTTTTTGGCGGCGACCATATTTATAAAATGGACGTCTCAAAAATGCTCGATGAACATAAAAAACTCGACGCTGATTTGACTATATCGGCGATTCCTATCCCGATAGAAGAAGCGTCAGAATACGGCATTATGGAAGTAGACGACAACTGGAGACTGACGGCATTTGTGGAAAAACCGCAAACTCCGCCGAAACACCTCCCGGGTGACCCGACAAAATGTCTCGCTTCTATGGGAAATTATATTTTCAAAAAAAGAAAACTAGTGGAAGAACTTTTGACTGATTCATTGATGGAAAAGTCTTACCACGACTTCGGCAAAAACATTATCCCTAAAATGCTTGCCGACGGTGACAAAGTTTGTGTATACGACTTTGCCAAAAATGAATTCTTCGGAATGGAAGAATCCGAAAGAGGATACTGGAGAGATGTGGGAACTGTCGATGCGTATTGGCAGGCGAATATGGACCTTCTCGCTTATGATCCTGAACTGAATTTATACTCTACCGAATGGCCGTTGAGAACGTTTAATTATAACTATCCTCCGGCAAAATTCATCTGGGAAGAGCTTGAAAGACGAGGTATGGCAACGAACTCTATGGTTTCAGAAGGCTGTATCATATCGGGTGGTGCCCTTTCAAGATGTATTTTATCACCCAAAGTAAGAATCAACAGCTTCTCGAGCGTAGTTGATTCAATGTTAATGGAAAATGTAAATGTAGGCAGACACTCGCACATTGTAAAAGCGATTATTGATAAAAACGTGGACATTCCTCCTTATACAAAAATAGGTTTTGATAGGGAAGAAGACGAAGCAAGAGGTTTTTACGTATCCGAAAACGGTGTAACAGTTGTTCCTAAAGGAGCAAAACTATGAAAAACATGAAACGAGCATTAATAGCACTTTTAATTATTGGACTAATCAGCGTAACAGTAAAAAGCTGTATGGCAGTACTGCCAAAGAAAAACCTTAAGCCATCAGACTATGATATAGGTATGACAATGCAAGACGCTCAGGCAGCAGGGCTGCCGATTATCACAGTATTTTATGCCGACTGGTGCACATACTGTTCAAAATTTATGCCAAGACTTGATATGGCAAGAAATATGTACAAAGGCAGATACAATGTCGTTCTTGTCAATACTGACCTTAGCAGAAACAAAAAAATATCTAACGAATATAGAGTATCCTACCTGCCGACTGTTTATATAATTGACCCTAAATATGATTACAGCTCACACATTGATAGTGACTATCTGGATACAATAGAATCATTCAGCACAGAGTTGGATAAATATGCAAAAATAAGAAGATTACTGGATAAAGGAAATAGGTGTACAGAATGAGCACAAAAAAAGGATTTACAATAGCAGAAATACTGACTACCTTAATGGTTATTGCCATAGTAGCAGCTATGACAATTCCTCAATTGAAAAAACACCAGCATAGAACAGAATTTGAAACAAGATTGAAAAAAGCATACTTAACTTTGGAACAGTCCTTGGATTCGGCTCTTCTTTCTCAATATATAGAAGAAAACGGAGTTATGCAATGGAAAGGCAATGCATTTCAAAATAACCTTGCGCCTGAACTAGTTGCAATAAAAATCTGCAATACTTCAGCCACCATGTCACAGTGTATGACTGTTCCCAGTACAACAATCAGCTACGCTATTGTAACAGCAGACGGAATGTCTTTCGGTGCAAACGACCAAACTTACTATGTAGATCTTAACGGCCCTGCTGCTCCAAACGTAATAGGTAAAGACATCTACGTCTTTGAGCTAATGAAAACCAGCGGATACAATAAAACAAAAAAACAATATACAAGCTGCACAACAGGTTCAACCACTACAAATTGTGAATGGAAAATTGTTCCCTCCACTTCAATCGGAAGCGGTATAACTCAAAACATTGCCGCCAGAGGATGGAAAATCACTGAGTGGTAACAACATATAATCTCTACAAATTTCAATCTTTGCATTCAGCGGGAAGAACTCTATTTAAAATGATTGAGTATCATTTTACATAGAGGCAAGCTAAGCCAGAAACGAAGTTTCTGCGTGCTGTATAACATTTCTCCAAACAACCCAATACACAATGCGTGAGCCGTGTGTGGCGGCTCTGCAGGTCGGGCTATGCCCGCCGAAAGAGCCAAACCGTTCGATAGCGACGTAAGAGTTTTCTTTGAAAACTTAACAGGAGCTAATAGCCCCAAACAAACCCAAACACACCAATCTCATATCCGAAGGCAACAGGCTCACCAAAAACAAACACAACAATCTACGCATCACAGCAACACTAAAATAACTATATGTTATTGGGCTGCATGAAGTGAGCCTAGGAGGAGCGGTCTATAATCTTTGCAGAAAAATTTTTTTTAAAAAAGGCGGAAATATCCGCTTTTTTTATTGCTCGATATGTCTGATTCCCCCTAACAAATACGTCATGTATACTAGTGTAAAGTTTTTGTCACTATTTTTAAATGTTATTACAATAACAATAAGTATTTGTGTTAAAATTTGGATAATGTTGCCATGATAACAATTATCTTAATAACATATAAAGCCAAAAC